>CAIWEX010000479.1 GCA_903911795.1 uncultured Schlesneria sp. | reverse complement strand
CGTGCCAACTGTCCGATCACCATCGTCAGCGAGTCTCGACGACGGAGATGAGCCAGTTCGTGGAGCAATACGGCGCGTAACGGGAAACCATCGCATGTCGCAGCTTCATCGGGCAGCAGTAAGTGGCCACGCAAGACTCCCCACACCATCGGCATCGCACCGGTTGAACCAAGATGCACGTGCGGCGGAGGGATTCGAAGTTCCCGTGCGATGGCGTTAGTCGCTTGTACCAGGTTGCCATCGGTCATGGCGGGATATGCGCGTGACAGTCGCCAGCTCGCCCAAGTCCCAAATGCAAGCGGCAGCAACAATATCACCGCACCAATGCCCCAAACCACTAGCAAGACCGATTCGATAGACCATGGTTCCTTTCCATGCTCTGCCGCTTTCGGCGTTTTTTCTGTCGTTGGAGATTTCACCTCCTCGACAAAAACCTTTGGCGAATGAGCATCCATTTCTTCGCCGAAGATTCCATCAGGCCGTGCTCTCATCACAGCGGACGCGTCAGGTCGACTCGCCGCTGGCTTGGTGCGAATCGGTGATGTCATCTCTGAGGGCGCAGGGACCGCTTTTCGATGAGTCAGCGACATTCCCGCTGGCAGCACCCGCGCTGGTGGAAGAAGAAGCAAGAATCCCGGCAATAGCAGCAACATTCCGAGCGACGAAACCCAGACAAAATGCCGAGTCGCTGCGGAGCCTCGCCGCAGAGCGATACAGACGATCGTCGTCACCAACAACAACAGAAAGCTCTTGGCTGCGGAATCGAGCAAAATCAGAGTCATCATGCATCCTTGCAATTGGAGGCGTGGAGTCGACGCAGTCATCAATCGCCATACGCTGGCGAACCGACTTAACGACCTTCTTTTCGAGCCTGCTTGATCAACTCTTGCATCCGTTTCAGTTGATCGTCGTCGACGGCTTCCCTGGAGGCAAAATGAGCCGCCAAAGCCTCGTCGAGTGCTCCGCCAAAAAACGTATCGAGTACATGCTTCAGAGCACTCGTGCCTGCCAGTTCCTTCGAAACTTTTGGCAGATAGACGACTTCCCGACCTTCCATGCGACGGTCGAGATGCCCCTTTTCTTCCAGAATATGCACTAGTCGCCGGACCGCCATGTCGGTGGGCGGATCAGGCAGTTCCGCCTGAATCTGTCGCACGGTTGCCTCTCCCCGTGCAAACAGAACATCCATAATCTGGCGCTCCCGCCGAGACAGATGCAGCTCAGTCGACATCGTAAACTATCCTGGAAAGGTTCTTCGCCGATGATGCGCTAAATAATTAACGCACACCGGAAGTATCGTCAATACCGTCCGCTAAAAACTTAGCGGATTCCTGCAAGCGCTACCGCACGTGCTGTCGTGCCGGAATTGCAGATACTACCTGCTCGACTTTGATCTGCATGACAACTCGATCAAACGTCGTTCAATTACCGCCGTCGTTTTCGACTTCCCTTCGAATTCGAGCGATTTGATTCAGTGGATTCTGTCGAAGTCGGATTCGGCAAGGTTGCCTTTGAGTCGGAATCTGTCGAAACGGAAGTAACCGTCGTCAGTGCAGGGACCAACGAACCTGCGGTACTCGCGGAGGATACATCAAGACCTTCGCGCTCTTTCGAAAGTTCATTCAGTTCCGCGTTGAAGATTTGAATCAACGCGAACAGACAGGAGGCGACGATGGGGCCAATGAAGATTCCCCACAATCCCATGACTTGCAGTGCACCAATCACGCTGATGAACGCGATCAGCGGATGCAGATCTGCCTCGCTCTCCAGAACGTACATTTTCACGATATTGTCCAACGTCCCCACGACGGCGAGACCCCAGACGGTCAGACCGATCGCAGCCCACCAGTGCCCCTGTAGCGCCAGTAGTACTACACAAGGTCCCCAGACCATCCACGCCCCTGCCAGCGGGATCAATGAAACCATCGAACCGATCGCCAGGAAAATTGCGAAATGGCCAAACCCGCAGACCTGCAGAGCAACTGCTGTTGCCAATCCCTGCGCAAACGCTGCCGCGAACGTTGCCATGACGACGGCACGGACAACGGCGGCAAACCGGTCGTGCAGCTTGCGTTGATGATCGATCGGCAGGGGGATCAATTCCTCGGTCGCTGCCAGGATCGACGGACCATCCGCCAGGAAGTAGTACAATGCCGTCAAGAACATCCCCGCGGCGATCGCCAGAGAAACGAATACTCCGACGGTGGATGAAGCGATGGCGAACGTCGTTCCAGCCAATTGAGTTGCCAGCGATTGCATGTTCTTTGTGAACTCTTCCTGCAGTTGCAGCAATCGTTCGTCAGAAAGTCCACCGGGAATGAATGGGGAAAGTTTCTCCAGAGCTGGAATCAGCGCGTCTCGCCAGAGAATTTCCTGGGCTCGTGACCAATCCCCACCGAGATGACGATCTGCCAGGCTGTACAGGTTTGTCGCAGCAATAAAAGTTCCTGTGACGAGTGGTCCGACGACCATCAATGTGACCGTAGCCGTCGTCAATCCCGCAGCCCAGGCAGTTCGCCCCCCGGTCTTTTTCAGAAAGTACTTTTGCAGGGGCTGGCAGATCACACTGAGGACCGCCGCCAGGAACAGCGGCAGCAAGAACGGAGAGATGACTCGATAGAACATTCCTCCAAGCAGCGCAATCAGCGCGAGCAAGACGCCCAGCGATACAGTGCGACTTGTGGAATTGTCCGATGTCGTCATTGAGTTTTGCCCTCGGCCGGTGCTGCCATTCATTTTGCGGGTGACACGTGCTCGGGGAAGTCCTTTTCATACCGCTTCAAGAGTGACGGGATGTCATTTTTGAAAAAATAAATCTTGCCGCGGATGGGCTTCGTTTCTCCCGGCTTCAAACCGCCAATTCGGAAGTCCGAATGGACACAATGGGCGACACCTTGAAAGAGTTCCTGATAGGGTTCAAAGGCCGTTGCCATGATCATGGTTTCATCAGCCGAGTAGCAACCAATCAGTCCGTTGGAGAGCACGAGATTGCTCAGGGGACGAGGATTGACATCGTTGCGATCCACGCCTTTCCCTGCCCAGACCTGCCCGGGAATATAGCGAGCTTTCATCGCCCATTTCTCCAGCGAGATGACCGGGTCGCGGCCGACGTTTGTCACGCTGGCAGGCGGGGCCACGAACTTGCCGTCGATAACGAGTGGCATTCGCATCAGGTGGCCGTCTACGAACACGAACGACTTAGAAACGTATTGAACTCGATCCAATCCGGTAAACTCGCCGACACGAATGCAGGGTTGAGCCCAGTCGGCCTGCGAGGGTTTGTCCGTCGGATTGTGGGCGACGAGCCGAAAATCGATCTCGTCGTCGTTAGCCGTGATTGTGTGCTGAACCGTCACGCCATCCTTCAGCAGACACTTCAATTTCACGACTCGGCCGGCCGTTTCTCCGGCAGCCAATGGAAGCTGTTCTGTTGTATGTCCAATGACCGTCTGACCCCATTCACGGTCTGTAGAACCAGGGCGACAATAGGCTTCCAGATACAGCACTTTCATCTCGCGACCGGGCAACTTGTCACCGCGAATCGTCAGATAGTTCTTGTCCCAGATGAGCGAAAGGCCAAGTGGATCGGCTGCAAAAGTGACGTTACAAGTGATTTCAACGAGACAGAGCAGCAGTGGAAATGCGAGTAATCGTGTCATAGTCCGCATCAGTTATTCTCCTTGTTGGGGCGCTTCCAAGTCAGGGAGTACCAGAGTGGCATGCCGATTTTCAGAACGCAAGCGGACCGGCAGCCCACAACGGTGAAGCCAAAGACTTCTGCCGGACATTGTCGCAAGGTTGCCTGAAATTGGTCAGAGTGCCGTGATTAACGGCTTTATACCGGGTGATTTGCAACGATTTCCGCCACCACGATATTTCACAACGTTATTTTGTGAAATACGTTGCGACGATTCGCCAGGCTGTAGCAAAGTTCTTGAAATCTCTGGCACGCAGGTTGCGATCAGACATTTCAACTCGCCCTGCATGTCACGTAAAAATCCTGCCCATTCGAATCCCGGACGGCAATTTCGATGATTGCAACTGCCCCCCACACACTTATCGGAGCCCCCCGGCTGGGATTTGAACATCTCCTGCTGGGTGACTTGCGTGAGTTGCTGGACGAACATCCGGGGCGAGAGAGAGATCGTTGGTTGCTGGCAACTCTCGACATGCTGCTTGTTTTCAGGCCGCGAGCGTCACAAATCTATCTGCCTGTGATCCCACGCGAATCAAACCTGGGGGTGTCTGACATCCCGATCTCGTTCGAAAAACTGCAGCGACTCAGAGATCGCGTTGCTCATCGTGCTCCTTACGAAGCTCTCGGTCAGGAACTCGCCGTTGACCTTCGCGAGTACTTCGAAGGGACCGCAGCTCGATTCAGCACCTCACTGCTCGTCGGGTAAAGAAGTCATCTTTCGCAGCCTCGCCCGTCTGGACTCGAATTCAACGTCCCGTGCTTGCCATTTTCCGACATCGGTTGCGGCAGGATGACAGTGACTGTAGCGAGAGGATTTATGATCGCGAAGCGATCAAAGAAAGTAGCCGGGGGTTGAAGCGAAGCGGAAACCCCCGGAACAGGTCTACCTCGGAAAGACGCATCCTGATGGGATGCCAGAAACGGTTGGGCCTTCGCATTTTTTGGGCTGCGGTGTTCGCAGCCCAAAGGGCCCGTCGGTCGACAAAAAAAGCCGACATCGCAAACGATGTCGGCTGAATCAAACGTTTTCAAAAATGGTCGATTACCGGCCCAGAAACATCTGTCGAAGTGCTGCGTTCTTGCGACGTTCCAGCTCCATCAATCGGCCGAGTGGACCTGCCGCAGACTGGTTCGACACCGCTGGTGCGGTGTTCGTGCGAACGCGTCGGTTCGAGGCATCACTGTCGCTCGTCGTCAGGATCACAATCGCCAACGCTACCAACGGTACCAACTTACGCATAGTGCTTCCTTGTCTGAATTCCGGACATGAACCGTGACCAGACTGTCATCCCGGAAGTGGGATTGCCGTCTAGCCAACATATTTCTGCGACTACCGATCGTTCGGCTGAAATTGCCACTCCGATTGTTAAGGAGAAATTTCGGCTTCCGACTTCGGTCTTGTGAAACTTATTCACGTGATCGCTGGCAAGGACCTGTGCTTCCGTTCTGAAAAGGGGTTGTCCGTAAGTCACCAAATCTGCTTGCCACGAAGTTCGCGTAAGAAACTCCGACGTTGCGTAATTTCACCTTCCACCGACCGCCGGAAACATCGCTCGATCCGGAATGACCGGTACACAAGTCACGCTCAATCCTCAGAGATTACCACTGAGTTCGCGCCGAACGAACGGGATGGCGTATGTTTGGACAGAGAATTCTGCGCAAGAAACGGTGCCGCCAAGGCAGCATCGTTCAATCTGGTTTCCTGTAAGCGCGAACGCAATGAGACTGGCTGGAGTCATTCGATGAGTGCGACTGTTGTCGATTCCGTGGAAACTCTTCCTGCACCGGATGTGCGACGGGACGAATTTGCGGATCTGTACGACCAATATGTCGGTGATGTCGATCTCCCCACCACAGAATGGCTGACACGTCTCAAGCTGCAGCGGCCTCGACGAAACACGCGATGCCTTGGCGAATCGACGCGACTTCTGAAACGGGCCACGGACGTTGTGGTCTCGTCAATCATGCTTGTGATTCTCGCCCCCGTCATGTTGCTGGTGGCCATTGCGGTTCGCCTGACATCACGCGGTCCGATCATCTTTAAACAGACTCGCGTCGGTCTCAACTTGCGCAATCCAAAGCCAGATCGCCGTCACCGTGCAACCGATGAACTTCCCGATGGAATCGATCGTCGTGACCCCAATCGTGACCGCAGGCGTGATCGCGGATATGGAAAGCCATTCACACTCTATAAATTCCGTACGATGAAAATTGATGCCGAAAAGAACGGTGCGCAATTCGCCGTAAAGGGCGACCCTCGCGTTACCTGTATCGGGCGATTTCTTCGCAAGACACGCCTGGACGAACTGCCACAGTTGTGGAATGTTCTGCGTGGTGAAATGACGCTGGTTGGTCCTCGCCCTGAGCGGCCTGAATTCATTGAAACGCTTTCGGCTGAAATTCCCAACTACATCAACCGACTGGGTCTGAAGCCTGGTCTCACGGGTCTTGCTCAAGTCATCAACGGTTACGACAACAACATCGAGAGTTTTCGACGCAAGGTGAATCTCGACCTGCTCTATTTACAGAACTGCTGTTTCTGGAACGATCTGAAAATTCTGGTGCGAACCATTCGAGTTGTCTTGACGGGAAGTGGTGCGCTGTGACACTGCGTTGTCTCGTTCGCGTCCTGCTGCTCTCTGTCGCCCTCTGCGGCGGCGCTATGGCGGAAGACGACTTTGCGACCCTGATGATGCGGGCGACAGTCAAATTGAGTCACGAGCGGTCCACGGCGACTGGCTTCGTGCTTCGCCAGCCACGTCCCGACAATGGAACGCGGTCCATCCTGGTGACCGCCGCACACGTTTTTGAAAAGATGACTGGCGACGACGCGAAACTGATCTATCGAATTCGCGAAGCGGAAGGAATCTACAAAAAAGAGACCATGCCGCTGGTGATTCGACGTGAGGGTCAACCAACGTGGATCAAGCACCCGACGGAAGATGTCGCAGTGATGGTCATCACATTGCCAGCAACCGCGGACATTCCGGAACTTTCGACCGATCTTCTGGCTGACGATGACCGCTTACGCCAGCAAAAGATTCATCCCGGTCAGATCGTGGCATGCCTCGGCTATCCGCATCGCGTTGAGGCGAACGAGGCAGGGTTTCCGATTTTGCGAACAGGCTCCATCGGTAGTTTTCCTCTGGTCCCTGCCAAGACCAACAAGACCTTTCTGCTGAGTGCCAACACCTTTGAAGGCGATAGTGGCGGCCCGATTTTCATCGCTGACTCGCGGCGAAAAGCGGATGGAACAGACGAAGAAACACGACTGATCCTGGGCCTGATGCACGGCCAGCACTTCCTCGACGAAGACATGGCGATGATCTACGGCAACACGAAGCTTCGCCATCGGCTGGGATTGGGGATCGTCGTTCAGGCAGCTTTCATCCGCGAAACCCTGCAACTGATCCCGTGACCCATTCCACTGGACGAAGTTTCAACCGGGACTTTTGCGATTGCTGACACCTCTGCTTTCGATAAACTTTCTTTTGAAACGCAGAGATCGCGAAGGACACAGAGATAGGACAAAAGTGATAAGGCAATGAGGTCAGATAAGCGCCGATCCGTTCTCTCGTCTTCCCCCCGCGATCTCCGCGTCCTCTGCGTTTTTAACCTGCTTTATTTCTGAGCAAGCTGTACCTCACACTGACGAAGTGATGTCAGCTGACGGCATTGTTTACCAAACGGCGGGACCAATTCCCCCTGAATTTTAAGAGTCAGGCAAAGCCTGACCTCCGGCTACGGAACTCATAAACGAGTGCCCCCAGTTTCCAACTCAGTGCGGAGGATGATTGTGTGGATCCACAACAGATGTTTCTTTATCACGCTTTTGTGCCTATTCCCAGCCCCCATGTCATTGGCAGATGAAGCATCGTTGCAGCATTCGTCAGAACAACTTGGTGACGTGCGAGTGATCATCAATGCGACAATCGAAAACAACAAAACAGCTCCACTGCACAACCGTAAACTCAACCTCGCGGATGCAATAAAGACCTCTCGGTGGCGACACTCGTTTCCTCACGTTATTCGACTGCTTATTGAATCGCGTGATCCCCGGGACCGAATTGCCGGGTGGCAATTGGCACGCTCCTACGACGGAGCGATTAAATGGACAAGGTCTGATATTGAGATGATCATCAACGAACCGTCAGATGAAGTGAAGCTGGAAGGGTTGGTAACAATCGTTGCCGTGGATACGTCCGCGGGAAGAGAGTGCATCGAACGACTCTTGCGTGACCCGATGGCATCAGGGCGCGTCAAGAAAGCATGTGTACTCCGTATAAGTGATCTTCCGTCCGAGCAACAGCGAGAGCAACTCTGGCTCCTCGCCGCGGAGCATGATGCATTCCGCGCTGAGTGTCTTTCATCGTTTTCCTCAGTGAAGTTCTCTCAAGCAGCGATTCGAATCGTAACGGGCTATCTCGACGAGACCGAGGAGATCAACGTGGCAGTTTCCGATCACTTCAGCGTGCCAACAGAAGTGCGTACGGTTGCGTGCGAGGAGCTTTCCACTGTCGCAGTGCACAAGGACTTTGTGCTCGAAGAATTGCATCAGCGAGGCGAAAAAGCTCCACAATTGCGTGACCTGGATTTCTTTATCGCCACAATCAAGGCAATCCACACGTTAAAGCCCGAGAGCGACGAACCAGTGGATCTGATATCGAAATGGTATGACGAACTGCCAGCTACCTGGCCAGTATTTCTGCAGCGATGCGCTGAACCATTTTCGGAGTCGGACAGGTTTGAGGCTCTGGTGATTTTGCACATGCGAAATGCCACTCCCGACACGAAGTCTTGTGTATGCCAATGGTTCTCATGTCGGCGGTCGCGCACCGCAACAACCGAACTCACGAAATTGCTATCCGATCCGCACGCAGGAGTACGACTCGCAGCGGCAGTTTCTTTGTGCAAGGTAGATCCACTGTTTGATCTGCAAAACCTGCGAGAAGAAATTCTCCAGCACTCGGTGTCGTCGTCCAACGAAATTCTTACGACTTTCGATTCGCTGAATGATGCAATAGCTGCACTGGCTTTAGCAGGCCAATCAGACGATAAGGCCCTCGAATGGTTGAACCAGAAAAGAGGTCCGAAATTGCAAGAAGTGTGTAACGAGGCGGCTGAGAATCTGTCGTTCGATCTGAAGTTGGGATTAGAGAGATACATTCCTTGGAAAAAGGTAACTGTCACCCAGCCTTGAAGAAAGTACCCACCAATAAAAAAACGCCCCGCAAAGCAGGGCGTTTCTTGATGTCATGGTGATCGTCACGCAGCCCGGCGGGCAGGTTGACGGAGTTCCCTGCAAATCTTCACCATCGTGTCGATTACGCGATCCTGATCGGCAATCGGGAGCTCCGGGTAGCTGGGCAGTGCCAAGATATCTCGCGAAGCAGCTTCGGCCTGTGGGAATTGACCCTGCGAGTATCCTAAGTGTTTGAAGCAGGTTTGCAGGTGCAATGGCTTGGGATAGTAGACCGCACAGCCGATTTTCGCGGCTTTCAGTTGCTGCATGACGTGGTCACGTCGGCCATCCTCAACCCGGATGCAGTATTGATTGAAAACGTGTCGGCGTTCATGAGCGATCTTGGGAAGCGTGATCGCATCCAGGATCCCTGCCTGCTGGAACTGGGTGCCGTACCGCTGAGCGTTCGCCTGGCGGGCGGTCGTCCAGTTATCGAGTTGTTTCAGCTTGACTCGCAGAACAGCAGCCTGCAGGGAGTCGAGCCGGCTGTTCATGCCGAGATCGAGATGCTCGTACTGTCCGATGTCTCCGTGAACGCGCAGACGTCGCAGCTTGGGAACCAGTTCGGGATCGTCTGTGGTCATCATCCCGCCGTCACCGGCGCCACCCAGATTCTTGGTTGGGAAGAAGCTGAAACAGCCAACGGTTCCCAAGACACCGGCACGTCGGCCCTGGTACTCGGCACCGATGGCCTGACAGGCATCCTCGACAATATGCAACTGGTACTTCTGGCTGAGCCGCCACAGCGGTTCCATATCGCAGCACTGTCCAAACAAATGGACGGGCATGATTGCCTTGGTGTGCGGGGTAATCGCGTCTTCGACCGCTTCCACATCCATGTTGAATGTGACAGGATCGATATCCACGAAGACCGGTGTCGCTCCTGCGCGGCAGATGGAACTGGCGGTCGCGAAGAACGAAAACGGGGTGGTGATGACTTCGTCACCTTCACCGATATCAAGGGCCTGCAGTGCAATGATCAGGGCATCAGTCCCCGAATTGCAGCCGACAGCAAAGCGCGAGTCACAATAAGCCGCAATCTCTTCTTCGAGACCGACGACTTCGTCACCGCCGATAAACTTCTGCTCGGCGAAGACCCGTTCTACAACGGCCATCACTTCGGCAGACATCGACTGGAATTGTGGGACCAGGTCAATGAAGGGGACGGGACGGTCCGAACCAGCATTCAGTGGGACGATGAACGTCATCTGCGATTCCTTTCGCATCCGAGCGTGGCAGAAATACTCAAGTTGTCAAACAGTCATTCACGAGCGACCTCTCTCGTCGACTCGACCAAGGTCGAGAACCGTCGAGAAAAGGGAGCCAGCACTCGCCAAATCTGCCGGACATCCCGTCCGATAAACTCAGCAAATGATCCGCCTGCGACTCCAATCGTCGGCAAAATCGTCAAACTTACCCCAGTCATTCCGCAAACTTTTCCCGAAATCGATCCAATCGACCGGGAACGTCGCGTCAACAATTGCGGGGTGGGAATCTAGGCAGGGTCGCCAGTTGTGTCAAGATGGCCATCCGCATTGCGCAACTCATTTCCGCACCATAAGATTAGAAAACTTCTGTTGAACCTGTGGACATGCCGCAAAAAACAAATCGTTGCAGCCTGAATGGCCGTGGAATTCCCCTGAAAATCCAGCCTCAACCCCACAAAAGCAAGTGAATGCATCGATTAGTCTCAATGCCTTTTTAAAGTTGGGCAAGGGGTGGAAAAGTGGCGCTTCGCCGCGCTGGCCCAGCGACCGTGTTAACGAACGCGACGTTGTCGATACTCCAGCGATCAGCCGGAACGCGCTAGTACTGCAGATTACAAATTCATTCGCACCAAGAGAAATTTCTTCGCAGTCTTCGCGAATCACCG
>CAIWEX010000478.1 GCA_903911795.1 uncultured Schlesneria sp. | reverse complement strand
GATTTCCAACCCATCTCCGAACTCTCACGAGTTCGGCTACTGGTATTTTTTCTGCTCAAAATATCGTGACTCGCATTTGGTGGCACTGGCAGCCTTGGGCCGCCAGCGTCTGGTGAAAACGATTTCGGAATCGTGCCACATCTTCTCTCTGAATTGTGCTCGCTTTGTCCGACACTGGCGGCCCAAGGCTTCCGCCAGTGCCACCCGAGGCGAAGCCACTGCTTCTCCGAGGACTCCGAAGCAGTGGCACCACCGCAACAACCATAATTGCGCACGGTCATTTAGTTCTTGATGTCGTATTCCTTGATCTTTCGATACAAAGTCCGCTCACCAATTTCCAGGATTTTTGCCGCTTCTTCCCGTTTGCCACCGGTCAGTTCCAAGGCTCGCTCGATATAGAACTTTTCGACTTCGGTAAAAGGGCGTCCGATCAGAAAATCGGCACCGCGAGCGACGTTGGACGCGACATCACCTTCGACAGTCTGCCCCAGCGGAGCAATGTCGTCGGGCAAGTCATCCACGTCCAGACGACCATCCTTATCGAGAACCAGCATTTGTTCGACAGCATTCCGCAACTGACGAACATTCCCCGGCCAGGAATAAGCAATCAAGGCCTGCTGAGCGTGCTTACTGACAATCGGAACGGGTTTCTTGTAGCGAGCGGACAACACCTTCAGAAAGTGATCGATCAGTAGAGGAATATCACCACGTCGTTCGGACAAGAGCGGAAGTTCGATCGTCACGACAGACAGTCGATAGAATAGATCTTTGCGAAAAGTTCCTTTCTTCACCATCTCTTGCAGCGAGGCGTTAGTGGCAGCAACCAGACGCACGTTGACTTCGATTTCGTCGTTCGCTCCCAGACGGGTAATCTTGCGGTCTTCCAGTACTCGCAGCATTTTGATCTGCGTCGACATCGGCATTTCGCCGACTTCGTCCAGGAACAACGTTCCCCCGTTGGCGTATTCAAATTTGCCGATGCGCTTAGTCGCGGCACCGGTGAACGCTCCCGCCTCGTGTCCAAACAACTCGCTCTCAAGTATGCTTTCCGGGAGCGCCGAGATATTGAGGGGGACGAATGGTTTGTTCTTGCGTTCGCTGTTCTGGTGCAAGGCCCGCGCGGCGAGTTCTTTCCCTGTCCCGCTTTCACCCAGAATCAAGACCGTGCTGTCCGTGGCGGCGACGCTGCGCAGCTTGTCGATCACGCGGTGCATGGCAGGGCTGTTGCCGACGACACCTTCGTATCCGAACTTTTCGTCGAGCCGTTGACTCAGTTCCGCGTTCTGACGCAGCAGCCGGACTCGCGTCGACGCCTTTTCAACGGCATGACGCAACTCGGTAATATCGAGAGGTTTCGTGAGATACGTGTGGACACCGTGCTGCCCGGCAGCAACGGCTGTCTTGATGGACGCATGTCCTGTCAGCAGAATCACTTCCGCGTCCGGAAGTTCCTCTTTCGACTTCCGCAGGATCTCCAGCCCATCCACGTCGTCCATCATCAGATCTGTCACGACGACATCGTAGGTCTGGCTTTCGATCAGAGCGACCGCTCGTTCGCCGGAACCTGCGACCGTGCAATCGTATCCGACGCGTCGCAAACTCTCTGCGACGGCCTGTGCATGCGCTTCATCATCATCCACGATCAGCACGCGGATCGAGATTCCCGCCAAATCAGCTGGTGCGGTCTCTTTTGCCGACATCCACCACATCCCGAAGTCTAGTCCATCTCAGCCGATTGATTCGTTCGCCGATTGTCGAGCGGACAATCTTTGGCAATACGACCAAAATTCGACGAGATGTTCTCTACCACTCCAAACAGACCCTACCGACAACCGACCGCGAATACGGTCGAATCGTTGCCTGCAGGTTACTGAAGTCTACCTGTGCAACACTCGGTTTGCACGTATCGCGACCACCGGGACCCGCCATCCGTGGA
Source organism: uncultured Schlesneria sp. (assembly GCA_903911795.1). Lineage (GTDB taxonomy): Bacteria > Planctomycetota > Planctomycetia > Planctomycetales > Planctomycetaceae > Schlesneria. The sequence goes on along the minus strand of CAIWEX010000478.1, from coordinate 7,694 downwards.
TTTGGCTGGGTTTTATCCACATCGCGGAGTGAACTCCTGTTGCTCGATTTTGCTTCGGCTGCGATGATTCGCGAGTTTGGATCAGGACAATCGTTTTTTCAATTTGGGGTGGCCGGGGCTGGACCGAAGGGAAGCCCCCGTCTTCAGAATGATCGTGTATTCCGGGGCTTCGCGAAGACGCTCCAGCCCCGGCCACCCAGTCTGACCAATCGGAGTTTGAAAAATAGGATTGCCCTGTGCGTTTGGGCCGACGGCCCTGGGCAACGGATTGACCATCAACGCTCGGAACCCTCATGACTTCGTTTGTAACGCATCTCGAAGGGGCGATCGACGGAACCATACTTCCGGCGGATCGGATTCAGACTCTCCACAAAGATCGTCCCTTGTGGGTCCGTTATGACCTGGCGGCTGTCGGTCGGGCTTTGACCAAAGAAATGTTACGCGACCGTCCTGCCACGATGTGGCGGTATCGCGAACTGCTGCCGGTTCCTTTTGAGTCGCAGCCGGTGTCGCTAGGCGAAGGACAAACCCCTCTATTGACCTGTTCCCGCCTGGCCGCTCGGTATGGGTTGAAAGACCTCTGGATCAAAGATGAATCTCATCTGCCGACGGGAAGCTTCAAGAGTCGCGGTCTGACGATGGCCATCACAATGGCACACCATTTTGGAGTCCGTCGGGTCGCACTCCCCTCAGCCGGAAACGCCGGCGGAGCTGCTGCAGCCTATGCGGCACGAGCGGGAATGGAGGCGTATGTCTTCATGCCGCAGGACACGCCCGTCGTCAATATCTATGAATGTGCTCAGGCGGGAGCCAAAACGTTTCTAGTGAACGGATTGATCACCGACTGCGGTCGCATCGTTCGCGAAGGCAAACAACGCCTCGACTGGTTCGATCTTTCGACCCTCAAAGAGCCTTATCGAATCGAAGGTAAGAAAACGATGGGGTTGGAACTGGCTGAGCAGTTCGAGTGGGATCTGCCAGACGTCATTCTGTATCCGACAGGGGGCGGGACAGGTCTGATTGGCATGTGGAAGGCCTTCCAGGAATTGGCGACGCTTGGCTGGTTGCAGGGAAAGACGCCGAAGTTCCCTCGCATGGTCAGTGTTCAGTCGACGGGTTGTGCTCCCATCGCCACGGCGTTTGCAGCAGGATCTCGATTCGCCGAGCCGTTCGCCAACGCAGCGACAATCGCCAGTGGGATCCGAGTTCCTGCTGCGGTGGGGGACTTCATGATTCTCGACGCCGTCCGTGAGAGCGGCGGAACCGCATTGACCGTTGAAGAAGCCCGGATTCGCGAATGGATGCGTCTGGTTGCTTCATCGGAAGGGATCGCGATCTGTCCTGAAACGGCCGCGTGCATCGGAGCCTTGGAGCAACTGAGTTCGTCGGGCTGGATTCGACCTGAAGAGCGAGTCGTGGTGTTTAATACGGGAGCAGCTCAAAAATATGTCGAAGCATTGGCCTGTGAATTGCCTAAACTGGATATCACCCAGCCGATTGACTGGGACTGGCTGTCAGAGGCCTGATACGCAAAATCGGTTTTCAACCATGCCCTGTACGAATCAAATCCGTTCCTGGCGAATTACGAAATAAGTGGGAGACAACCATGCGACGATCACTTTTGTGCCTGGCAGTGATCACGCTGGCCGCACTGCTGGCGGTTCGGTTCGATCAGACGACTCCCGATTCCGATCGGGTTGTCGCTCAAGAGCCTCCTGTCGCCGCAGTCCCGGCCCGGGCGATCGTGCCTAATCCCCTGACGGTTCCCACATCCGCCGAAGTGCCCGTCCTGGTCGACTTCATCAAGCGAGTCCGGGAAGCACGACCAGAGACTGAAGAAGAACAGCAGGAATACGATCAGAAATCATCGGCCGCGATTCGTACCGCGTGTGAGCGAATCATTGAACTCGATCCAAACGAAGCCTCTGAGTCACGGCGATTCGCTCGACGAGAGCTTCTGCTGTTCGAAGTCGAAGATTTTGCAAAAGACGAAACTGTCGCTGAAGAGGACCGGAAGCGGGTCGCTGCCGAAACGGTGGCCCTCGTCAAAGCCTCGGGACTGATCGCAGCGGATGCCGAATTCGCCACCACGGTTGCGACAGCGTTTGAAGACTTTGCTCCGGCAACGGAAGCCAGAGTGTTGTATCAATCACTGGGCGAGATGTTTGTTCACAGCAAGCACGAAGAGATTGCCAAGCGAGGAGCCTTTCTGGAAGGGGCCGCTCGCCGACTTGGCATCGTTGGCAAGCCTTTTGAGTTGACCGGCCAGACCATCAACGGTGACCCGATTGATATCGCGACTCTTCAGGGAAAAATCGTCCTCGTCGAATTCTGGGCCACATGGTGCGGCCACTGTCTGGATGAACTCCCCGCTCTGAAAAGACACTACCAGAAGTACCATGATCGCGGGTTTGAAATCGTTGCGATCAGTGTTGATGACGATCGTGAAGAACTCGAATCGTTTCTGAAAAAGCAGCAACTTCCCTGGACGATCGTGCATGACGAAGAGGCGGGGTCGGACCACCCGGCCACAACGCAATACGGCATCACTGCCTATCCAACGTCGTTCCTGCTGGATCGTGCCGGTCGAGTCATCGGAACGGATCTTCAGGGACGCAAGCTGAGTCGAAAGTTGATCGAGTATCTTGGTGCGACGGTCGAAAAATCGCCATATCCCATTTTCAATATCAATGAAGTCATTGACACGATAACCACAGAAGGGGCTCGACTGCATAAGCAGGGGAAAACTCGAAATGACGCTCAACTGCGAAAGCAACTGAACCGAAAGTTCGTAGAACTGGATCTGCCCGAGCCATCCGATGAGCCGATACCTGATCGTGAACTTTATCGGCGTGCCAGTGAAAGCGTTTTCGTAGTCTGCAGCATGTACAAGATCGAAGATACTGACGAGTGGCAGACTTCGCTGGCAACGGCATTTGCCGTGACAGCAGATGGTGTCCTGACGACGAGTTGTCATGTGTTTGATAACGAAGATGACGCCGACGTCGTTGTGGTAATGGACAAGAATCGGAAGGTCTATCCTGTCAAAGAACTGCTGGCCGTGAACAAGAAGGCAGATACGTGCCTGTTCCGCATCGATGCTCGTGATTTGAAGCCACTGCCACTGGCAGAGGATGGAATTCCCGGAACGCATGTGCGGGTACTGGGCCATCCCGGTGACAGCTTCTACTTCATGTCCAACGGCCTGCTCGCCAACTATGAACGGGATCACGATGGAACCGTCTGGATGAACACGACGGCGGACTTCGGCCAGGGATCCAGCGGGGGCCCGGTGATGGATGAGTTCGGTAATGTCGTGGGACAGGTCAGTCGTACATTCACGCTCTATGCCGGGGGCGAAAGCCGCGGCCGGCCACGACGTGTGGCGAACGATGTTGCGGATAAATCTGACCCTGAGAAGGAACCTGTCGGGAGCAATGGATCCGACGTGGCTGACCCTCAAATGGTCTTCAAGTCTTGCGTCCCAGTGAAGACGTTACGCTCGCTCGTGCGATAATCTTCGTTGATCATCTGCATCGCTTAAACAAAAAGGACGGGCACTTCTGCCCGTCCTTATTCATTCGCGTCGAGGAAATTTGCCGACGATCACTATTCCGAAAACGCAGCGTCGAACGCTCGCTTGGAAGGGGCGAAGTCGATGTTCTTGACGTATTGGCACGATTCACGAGCACCGTGATCGCGATCCATCCCCATGTCTTCCCATTCGACAGAGAGTGGGCCAGCATACTTGGCGGCATTCAGGGCGCGAATGACTTCTTCGAAGTTCACCCCTCCACGTCCCATGCTGCGGAAGTCCCAGCCACGTCGTGGGTCACCGAACGAAAGATGGCTCGCCAGGATTCCGGAACGACCATTCAAGGTCACTTTCGCGTCCTTCATGTGGACGTGATAGATTCGGTTTGGGAAGTACCGAATGAATTCCGCAGGATCAACTCCCTGCCAGATCAAGTGGCTGGGGTCAAAGTTGAAACCGAATTCCTCGCGGTTGCCGAGCGCGTTCAAAGCTCGTTCGGCCGTATAAATGTCGAACGCGATTTCGGTGGGATGGACTTCCAGGGCGAACTTCACGCCGCATTCCTGAAAGACATCGAGAATTGGATTCCAGCGTTCCGCCAGCAGCTTATAGCCATCGTCGTACATCGACTTGGGAGTTGGCGGGAAATCGTAAATCAAATGCCAGATGCTGGATCCGGTGAATCCATTGACAACACTCACGCCGAGCTGCTGAGCCGCACGGGCGGTGTTTTTCATCTCTTCGATGGCACGCTGGTTGACTCCTTCAGGCTTTCCGTCACCCCAGACAGAGGGAGGAAGAATCACCTTATGGCGTGCGTCAATGTTGTCGAGAACGGCTTGTCCGACGAGGTGATTCGAAATCGCGAATACCTGCAAGTCGTACTTTTCCAACAGTTCACGTTTGCGAGCGCAGTACGTGTCGTCTGACAGGGCTTTGTCCACTTCAAAGTGGTCACCCCAACAGGCGAGTTCGAGGCCATCGTAGCCGAAGTCCTTGGCTTTCTTGCACAATTCTTCGAGCTTGAGATCAGCCCACTGACCGGTGAAGAGGGTAACTGGACGCCCCATAATTGCGAAAGCCTCTAGATTTCACACTGCGAAACACGCGCAGCTTCCACCAGAGGAAACTGCGCCCGAGGCAGATTGTTTCGGTTTGCCCCACAATTGTCAAGTTTGTCAGAAACCCTAACAAGTTTGTCACACGTGCTGGGGTTAGAGCTTTTTCGCGAAACCTCGGCCTCCTTCGCAAAGCATCAGCCGCCCGCGTCCCAAAGCTGGACTTTATTGCGGTTTCCAGAACCTGCGAATGACCAGTGCCGCAATCAATGGAATCGCACCCGAAATAACGATCGCGGCGGGGAATGCGTTGGAGTCTCGAAACCACGCACCGCAGGCAGCGTACGTCAATGCGAGTAACGCGTTACTCGCCAGCATCGGAATCAGGAACCGCTGCCAGGAGAGTCGCCCGGCTCCCAGCATGAGGATACAGGCTTCTGACAGGATCGGTAACGCACGCGTCAGGATCAGTGCGACCGGCCCGTGACGCAGGGCGAATTCGCGCATCCGAACCACGTCTTCCGATTCGCTGAACCGACGTGCCAGTGGTTCTCCAAACAGACGAGCCAGTCCGAAACCGCCAATCGCACCGGCCGACAGCCCGATCCACGAAGCCAAGGCTCCCGCTCCGATACCAAGCACTCCTCCAGCGTAGGTTATAACGGCACTTGAGGGGATCGGTAAAAACATGTCGGCCGCAAGTAGTCCCACGACCCAGACCCAAACCGTCGTTTTCGACGCAGGTTGGCGCAGCGCATCGAGCAGACTCTGCTCAAACGACTCCCCCAACCACAAAAACGGAATGATGGGAATCGCGAACAGCACGATCAGGAACAACGCTGCTTTGGCGGCCGATTTCATTCCGCGATGTTGGCCAGAAAAGGCACGATCTGCAAGTATCAATGGCCTTCGCGGAATCAGGGTATTGTCATAAGTGGTGTTGCGGAAAACGATTGCGGCGATAATCGCCAGCCAAAATCGGACTTTCTTCAGGTCCCGGCCAGGATCTGCGAGAGGGTTTAAACTCTTTCTGACGTCTACTACAAACGGATCAAACCTGATGAGATTGAACGGGTTTCGACGGTTCGACGCTTCGCGCCAACCCCTGTGTGCCGGTAATCTATCACGCCATCATGGCTCAGAATTCGGGTTGGGCTCATCAGCCGCTGGGGCGCTTGCCCACGGTTAGAACCGGACGCTAGCGCGTTCGCCTGATTGGTCGAACCCAAAACAAGTCGTGACGCGGAACTAGTTCGCTTGGCGCCGCTCTCGAAGTGCCCAGAGTCCGTCCAATGGGGATGGACCGCGCAACGAGATCCCATATTCTGGTTGAAATCAGTTTTTGCAGGAGTTAGTCAGATGCCTTTGGTTCCGCTTCGAGTCGTGCTGGATCATGCCGCCGAACACAATTACGGCGTTGCAGCGTTCAACGTCAACAACATGGAACAGATTCAGGCCATTATGGAAGCGGCCAAGGAAACGGATTCGCCTGTCATCGTTCAGGCTTCACGCGGTGCCCGCAGCTATTCTCAGGACAACTACCTGCGCCATCTGATGCTGGCGGCTGCCGAACTCTACCCCGAGATCCCCGTTGTGATGCACCAGGATCACGGCAATAGTCCGGCCACCTGCTACAGCGCCATCAAGTACGGTTTCACCTCGGTCATGATGGATGGATCTCTTCTGGAAGATGCCAAGACGGCCGCTCCGTTCGATTACAATGTGAAGGTGACTGCTGACGTCGTGAAGGTCGCACATTCGATGGGTGTTTCCGTCGAAGGTGAAATCGGTTGCCTGGGTTCCATTGAACACAAGGCTCCCGCCAAGGACACCGGCCCCGTCGATCCTCAATTGATGGGCGAACCGGGTGAACGACATGGCCACGATGCTGACCTGGAACAAGAACCGGAACCAGAAGGTGCCATGTCGCACTTGACCGATCCGAACGAAGCCGAAGACTTCGTGGCAGCCACGGGTGTTGATGCTCTCGCCGTCGCCATCGGTACCAGCCACGGTGCCTATAAGTTCAAGACGAAGCCGACCGGCGAAGTTTTGAAGATGTCGTTGATCGAAGAAATTCATCGCCGACTGCCAAACACCCACCTCGTGATGCACGGCAGTTCGTCGGTCCCCGAAGATCTGCAGGAAATCATCCGCAAGTACGGCGGAAAAATGGGCGAGACCTATGGTGTTCCCGTCGAAGAAATTCAGCGCGGGATCAAGCACGGTGTTCGCAAGATCAACGTCGACACCGATTGCCGTATGGCAATGACCGGCGCGATCCGCAAGGTGTTTGCCGAAACACCCGACAAGTTCGATCCACGCGAATACCTGAAGCCAGCTCGTGAAGCGATGAAGAAGATCTGCCTGGCACGCATGATCGCCTTCGGTCAGGCCGGCAACGCCAGCAAGCTGATGGCAACCGGTCGCCTGAAGTAATTCAGCGGCTTGCGGTCAATGAGAGTCTGGGGTCGGGTGCATTCACCCGACCCCAGCGTTTTTCGGACGTGAGAGGCGGGCTCTCACGTCAATCGCGGATATCCAGCCATGATCTCTCCTTGCAAATATAAGGGACGTCTTCCGTGGCTGCGACTGATCGAGATCGATGGGATGCCAAGTACTCCATCAAGGGGACAGACGGGACGGTCCTGAATCCGCCGGATGACTGGTTGCTGCAGCACGCCCGAGGTCTACATCCGGGCAACGCCCTTGATCTGGCCTGTGGCCTGGGACACAACGCGATCTGGCTGGCTCAACAGGGATGGTCGGTCACGGGAATTGATATTTCTCCTGTGGGACTATCTCTCGCTGCCAACCTGGCGAATGAAGCTGGGTCCGGTCCAATCAACTGGATTGCCGCCGACCTGGAAACCTTCGAATTGCCTGCGTCGACATATGATTTGATCGTGGTCTGCAGGTATCTGGACCGCACCTGGATCCCTCGTCAAATCGAACGGGCACTACGGACTGGCGGTCTTCTGATTTACGAAACATTCTGTCGCGGCCAATTCGCACGTCCCGACAATCATCTTTGCAACCCGCGGTTCGCACTCGAACCCGGCGAACTCCTCACGCTGTTTCCAAGCCTGATCGTCGAACAG
>CAIWEX010000477.1 GCA_903911795.1 uncultured Schlesneria sp. | reverse complement strand
CCGCTGGGCTTGCCCCAGCGGGACCCACAACTGCAAGCTACACATCAAATATCGATACCAGGAAACTGCTCTCCACCCGGCTCGCCCGGGTGGGAGCAACGACTCCCGTTTCCAATCAACACCCCAAACCATAACCCGCTGCATCAAGTGACACCGTCCTGATATCGAACGACATCCGCGACGAATGAAGTACGGCAAAGGCCCCAATTTCAACATGACTGTTTCCCGAGACGACTTTCTGCCAACGGCGAATCTGGCAGCGCTGCGATGCCGTGCCGAACTGTTGAAAGTGATCCGCCGCGTCTTTGATGATGCGGGTTATTTTGAAGTCGAAACGCCGATCCTGTCGGCCGATATTGTTGTTGATGCGTGGCTGGAACCATTTGTCGCTGATTTTCTTCCGTCGCCCCACCAGTGGTTTCAACCGGGCCAGCCGAGATATCTGCAGACGTCTCCCGAATTCGCGATGAAGCGTCTGCTGGCTGCGGGAGCAACGGCGATCTATCAGTTGGGAAAAGTCTTCCGCAACGGAGAAATCGGGCAGCGGCATAACCCTGAATTTACGATGGTCGAGTGGTATCGCGTTGGTGACGATCATCTGGCTCAAATGCAATTCACCGAGACACTCGTTCGGGCCGTGTTTGCTGCGGCAGACGAGTTTGGTGCCAGCTCGCCCAGAGGACGTAACAACTCTGCGAAGTCCACGTCCGCACCTCGCTTTCCCAGACTCTACCAGGCAACCGATCAGATGGAACTGGTCGTGAGTCACGAATGGGATTCACGAAGAGCAAACCTCGCGCATCGCGTGGCTTCGCCCGACGGTTTTGAACGACTGACGTATGACGATGCCTTTGAGAAACATGCCGCGTGTCGCGTACTGACCTGTGACATGCCTCAACTTGCTGCCATTGCGGAAGCTCGAGGGTTGGTCCCTCCGCCGGGCCTCGCATCCGACGATCGGGATGGCTGGCTGAACTGGCTGTTGGCCGAACTGGTCGAGCCAAATCTGGGAAGGGACCGGCCGACATTTCTGTACAACTACCCCGCCAGTCAGGCAGCGCTGGCTCGAACGACCTCGCCAGACGGTGGACCGGCGGTCGCAGAACGGTTCGAGTTGTATATTGACGGGGTCGAGCTCTGTAATGGATATCACGAGTTGACTGATCCGTCGATCCTGCGTCAGAGGATTGTCGAACAGTCTGCGTTAAGGTCTGCGGCGGGACTGCGGCCACTTCCCGCAGAAAGCCGATTACTGCACGCGATGGAGAGTGGGTTACCGGCCTCATCAGGGAATGCTCTGGGAGTCGATCGCCTGATCATGCTGGCACTGGGGGCCACCGAACTATCCGATGTGATCGCATTCCCGTTTGATCGAGCTTAGACTGTCGCCGTCTGTTTCCTTCCTCGATCTGGTGTTTCATGCGTTTCTGGTTCTGGGTCTGCCTGCTCGGTGGCGTTGTGGGGACACAGGTTTTCCTGTGGTTCACGGCAATCCCATTGGGTATTCCCGGCGAATGGACCTGGCAGCGTCTTCCAGCTGAACCCGATACCGCATGGAATCTGTCGGGACTGGCCACCGCAGCAATCCTGTATGTTCTGTTCGTTGAAGCAGGAGCCCGGCGGCTCAAGAAACCGGGGCCATCACGATTTCGCTCGATGGAACTGGCAGGCTGGCTGACAGCGATGGTGGCGGT
>CAIWEX010000476.1 GCA_903911795.1 uncultured Schlesneria sp. | reverse complement strand
CGTCTGTAGATCGTTTCCCGGCGCCCTGTACCTGATGTCACCGCGCGATCTGTTACCCTGACCGGCACAAACGCCGGGTACAGGCTGGTTGACGATCGCCGCAGGAATAAGCCGTCCCGACAACCCTCTACGACCAACTGCTGAAAGACCATTGGTCATGGCAGCCGCGGCGAAATGTCAACGCTCCAGTCGTCGCCGGTGATTGGTCGCGAGATGACATCGACAAATTCATCCAGGCGACGCTCCCCGAAACGGGTTTGACTCCCGTTGAGGACTCTGACCGAGTCACGCTGCTGCGGCGAGTGACCTTCGATCTGACCGGCTTGCCACCAACACCCAATGAAATCCGCGACTTCGTTACGGACAACTCGCCAAAAGCTTTTGAAACTGTTGTCGATCGACTGTTGCAATCCCCGGCATTCGGCGAACGCTGGGGTCGTCACTGGCTGGATCTGGCGCGTTTTGGTGAATCGACCGGGTCGGCCCGTAATCTTCCCTATCCCCATGCCTGGCGCTATCGCGACTATGTGATCGACTCCTTCAACAAGGACAAGCCGTACGATCAATTCGTGAAGGAACAAGTTGCAGGCGATTTGCTTCCTGCCGAATCGGAACAACAACGCAAGGAGCAACTGATTGCCACAGGATTCCTGGCCATCGGGGTCAAGGACGTGAATCAGCGGTTCAAAGTCCGCTACATCATGGACAACATTGACGAGCAGATCGATACAGTCAGTCGATCAATCCTCGCGGTCACCGCAAGCTGCGCCCGGTGCCACGATCACAAGTTCGATCCGATCACCACAAACGAATACTACAGCCTGGCCGGGATTTTCCAGAGCACCGACGACTGTGCAGGGCTGCGGAACAAGATGGGGGGTGGCGGCCTGGACTATTACGAGCCCAAGCTGCTGCTGGTTCTTTCTTCAAGCGGTGTTGCCGATCCAAAGCAGGCAGAAAAAATCGAAGCGGCTCGAAAAGCGGCTGAAGATGCTAAGACGCAGTTTGAAGCGATCCGCGATTCCGCGGACGGTGACAAGCCGGCCCCCAATGGTCGGCCCATGCGGCAGGTCGCCCGGCAGAAATGGAATCGCCTGCAGGCCGAATACCTGGCTTTGACAGACCCTTCGGCCACGGGCGAAGTGGCGATGGGGGTGCGGGATGCTGCCGTGATTGGCGATACCGAAATTCGAATTCGTGGCGAAGCGGAAAAGCTGGGCCCTGTCGTCCCCCGTGGGTTCCTGAATGTCGTGAAGCTCGAAGGACAGCCCGTTATTCCGGCGGACAAGAGTGGACGACTGGAACTGGCACAGTGGCTCACCGATCCCCGCAATCCATTGACCTCACGCGTGGTCGTCAATCGGCTATGGCATCATTTGTTTGGAGCGGGCCTGGTGACGAGTGTCGATAACTTTGGTGTGACGGGCGATAAGCCTTCACATCCCGAACTGCTTGACTACCTGGCGAACCAGTTCATTCAAGATGGCTGGTCCACCAAGCGAATGATTCGCCGCCTGGTTCTGACGCGAGCCTACGGTCTTGGTTCATCGGCGACGGAACAACATCTGACGACTGACCCCGCAAACCGCTTTGTCTGGCGACACAGCCCACGGCGACTGGAAGCTGAAGAGCTTCGCGATGCGACACTGGCCGCCACCGGGCGATTGGACCGTTCGCGTCCCAAGGCTTCGGCAGCAGCCGATTTGAAGGTCATCGAGTTGCGTAACAATGGTCCGGAATCCCAGCACTTGCAGGAATTCGGGCGAGCCAGTCGGGCACGCAGCGTCTATCTGCCATTGTTACGAACGCTGGTTCCAGCCTCACTGGAGGCCTTCGATTTTGCGGATCAGGGTTTGGTGACAGGAAGTCGTGAAACGACAACAGTACCGACTCAGGCTTTGTACCTCTTGAACGATCCGTTTGTTCGACGAAACTCGCTGTCCCTGGCGGAATCCTTGCTGGCCTCGAACGATCAGACAGATCGGGATCGCGTCGAAACCGCCTATCTGGCAACTCTGGGACGATTCCCCTCGTCCAGTGAAATTGAACGAATTCAATTCTTCCTGTCGGACTATCAGTCGCAGGCCAGCGATTTGCTGGCTCAGGATTTCGCAGCAGTCGCCAAACGCGAAGCGGAAGAAAAGGCCGCAGCCCTGGCTCCTGCTGATGCGTCACAGCCGACGAATCAGGGAACGCCAGCGAAAGCCACCAACGCGAACGGATTGGCAGCGGCACAGCAGGCGGCCGCGCAGGTTGTGAATTCGGATGACGTTGAACAGACGGAAGCCGTTGTGAAAATGGAAACGATTCAAGCTCGTGATGCACGAACAGCAGCCTGGGCTGCATTCGTCCAAGCCCTGATTGGTTCTGGAGATTTTCGCTACGTCCGTTAATTGAACCGTCCGCAATGACCGAGTTGTGACCAGACAAAACTCAATCAATACCGCAGAAGAAATAAAGGATTTCAAAAATGTCGGATTTCCCCGTTCAACATGGCGATCAGTTCTCGCCTTCGCGTCGCAGTCTTTTGAAAACCGCAGGCACCGGCTTTGGATACCTGGCACTGGCGGGAATGCTGGGGATGCAGAATAAGAAAGCTGCCGCCGAGTCACGCGTGGAAGCCCCGCTGGCTCCAAAGCTGCAGCAACTGGCTGCTAAGGCCAAGCGGATCATTTTCCTGTTTATGGAAGGGGCGATGTCGCACGTTGACACCTTCGACTACAAGCCTCGCCTGCAGGAGAGTGACGGCAAACCAGGTCAAGGGGGCGGCAAGCTGGTCGCTTCCAAGTTCAAGTTCAGCCAGCACGGTCAGACGGGGACGTGGGTCTCTGAGTTGTATCCGCATGTGGCCAAGCATGTGGACCAACTCTGCTTCATCCGTGGTTTGCACACAGACACCCCGGCACATCCTCAGGCGGTCATTCAACTGCATACCGGTGCTCGCGTCGCATCGCTGACTCGTCCTTCCATGGGAGCCTGGCTGCTGTACGGCCTGGGGACCGAGAATCAGGATCTGCCCGGTTACATCACGATCAATCCATCGCCCAATTTTGGTGGGGCAGTGAACTACGGCAGCGCTTTTCTGCCAGCCCATTTCCAAGGGACACGGATCAACGATTCAGGCTTTTTGCCGAACCTGAAAGCAGAAGTCGCCTCGCCACTTCAGCGTCGGCAGATCGAACTGGTTCAGGAAATGAATCGTGACCTGCGTGCGGTCCCAGGTGCCCCCAGTGAAATCGATGGCGTCATCGAATCGTACGAACTGGCGTTCCGGATGCAGGGCAAGGTTCCGGAACTGCTGGATATCTCCAAGGAGCCGCAATCCGTCCTGGATGCCTATGGAGTCAAGCCCGGCCCCGCCGGAAGTTTTGCCCGTCAGTGTGTTCTCGCCCGACGGTTGAGCGAAGCGGGAGTGCGGTTTGTTCAGATTCGCCAGGGTGGCTGGGACCATCACAATAATCTCAATAAGGGATTGATTGCGAATTCGGCAGCGACCGATCAACCGACGGCCGCACTGCTGGCCGATCTTGAACAGCGCGGGTTACTCGACGAAACCCTGGTGTTGTTCGGTAGCGAGTTCGGTCGGCTTCCTACCGCGCAAGGCCCCGATGGTCGTGACCATAACATTACCGGCTACCCGATGTGGCTGGCGGGTGCTGGCGTGAAGCCGGGCTTTTCATACGGGGCGACAGACGAATACGGAACACATGCCGTCGAAGGCCGGATGCACACGATGGACCTGCATGCGACATTGCTGGCACTGATGGGACTGGATCACGAATCGCTCACCTATCGATATGCTGGCAGAGATTTCCGTTTGACGGATGTCGGGGGGAATGTCGTTCGAGAAATCATGGCCTGATGGCTATTGGTCCGTTGAATCAAACTGGCGCACCTGTCACTGTTCGCAGGTTACTTTAATTTCGGGATGAACTGTCATGAATGCAAATGTCTTGGGCAACACTGAATCGACAGGTTTGCGAATCCGTTCGAACTGGATCGAAGATTGCCTGGAGACTCCGGTCGAGCAATGCCCGGCACGAATTCACTCGTTGATTTCAAGATCGATTGTCGGCTGGCTGATCGCGGGGAGTGGGATCAGCATGGCGATGTGGGGATTCATTTCGCTCATTCGTGTTTAAGCAACGTTGCCAAAGCCGTTTTTTCGGGAGGCTTGATCATGTCATTGCAGCATCCGGTTGATCAAAGGGTGGTCAGTACGTCGGAGATCACGGACGCAGGAGAACGTGCATCGATTCTGATCACGCAGATTCGTGAAGCACTGCACGGATTGAAGAACGGACAGATCACGATCTCGGTCCACAACGGCGAGGTGACGATGATCGACCGGATTCTGCGAAAGCGACACTACCGATCACGCCCGACTTCGTGAGAAGCGAAGCAGACAGAAACTACAGATCCACCCGCATTGCCTGTTCCCAGCGATGGAATCCGAGTTTTTCGTAGAAGGGTGCGACATCGTCTTCGCAGTCCAGGATCACTTTATAGCATCCTGCGTCGCGACAGACCTGCAGCAGATGGTTGATGATGGCGGCACCGATGCCATGGTGCTGATACGCGACGTGAACCGCGACATCTTCAATATGGCCGACAATTCCGCCGTTATGGATGAACTTCGGTTCAATGATCAGCGAGGCTGTCCCGGCGACTCGGTTGTCGATCAAGGCGACATAGGTCTTGACGCCTGACCGCATTCGCCGCCGGAAAATTTCCAGCGCTTGTTCGTCTGTCAATTCGGCTGGCTTCAGAGCCCCCAGCGCGGTCAGGAACCCACGACGCAAATCCGTGGCGTCCATTAACCGAAGCGTCAGTGGGGGTGTGGGGGCATCGTTCGACATGCTGCAACGAGTGTTCGCTGTTATTGCCGTCGAGTCAAGCTGTGTGTGATTCCAATCGAGTCCGAAGCAGTCACATTGGCACGTTCCGATGATGAAGACTACGCCATCAGTAAGGCTTGCCTGAACTGCCCAGTATGGGGTTGCCGCCTGAAGAGCATCCTACCATCGACAGAGTAAAGAATCGCGGAATCGGCCGTACGATCAATTCGCAGTGGCACGGAATCGACAAACTGTTGGAGCAGGATTCTCGGTGAAATTCCGTGGGGTGCTGGTTCGGCCCGACAAAAATTGCTATTTTCGCCTCGCAGTGCTCTGTCGTTGTTTGGGGTTGATTCCGAATGGTTTCCGGACATCGGGAGCTTTCAAAAGGATCTATGGGCATGAATCTTGACGCTTTGCGTAATCTGATCGTCGGTGGCCAACTGTTGAGTGCCGAGCGACTTGGGGAATTTGTCACATCGTGGCTGGATGGCGGTCGGTCGCCGGACGAGGGTTCCGAGTTTGTGGAATGGCTCGTTGAACTGCGAGCGCTGACCGAATTTCAGGGGGAAGCTCTGCTGGCTGGTTTCGCGGGGCCATACCTGCTGGGCCCCTACCGCGTCACGGGACATATCGCTGCTGGGCGATTGGGCGATGTCTATCACGCGGAACAGATCGAGTTTCATCAGCCGGTCAGCTTGAAGATCTTCCCGTCGTCGTTGAGCAAAGACCCCGAATTGACCGCCCGTCTGGGCCGCGAAGCGCGAGTCTCGTTGCAGGTTGACAGTCCCTACGTCGTCAAAACCTACCAGGTGGGGCGCGTCGGCCAGATTCCTTTTATCGCGCTGGAATCACTTCAGGGTGAAACGCTCCAGCAACGTCTGGAACGAGAAGGACGGCTCCCCTACCTGGAAGCTTGCCAACTCATCCAGCAGGCAGCGACTGGACTGGCATACATTCATTCGCAGGAAATCATTCACCGTGACATTTGCCCTGCCAGTCTGTGGGTGACCACTCAGGGTCTCGTCAAGATCATGGAATTCGGTGCGGCGCGCGATGCGTTGTCGTACATCGATTCTGTGAGTGGTGAAGATGACCTGACCTACAACCAGACCCCGGACGAAGTGCTGGGTCACTATGCGTACATGTCCGCTCAGCAGGCGGAAAACCCTCACGCGGCAGATGTTTCCAGCGATCTGTACAGCCTGGGTTGTACCTTCTATCACCTGTTGACCGGGCAAGTTCCGTTTGACGAAAAGAACCCAGTCCGACAAATGCTGCGCCATGCCAGCGAGCCACCACGTCCGTTGTCCGACTTCGATTCCACCATCCCCTCCATTGTTCAGGATGTCGTCTCGTACCTGCTGGCCAAGCGTCCTGAGGATCGATACGGATCGGCCGAAGAGTTGGCGAGTGTGCTCGCGACGATTATTCCACTTGCCGCAATCCCCGAAGGACCAGCGGTCGCTCCTGACTTCCTGGAATGGGTGACCAGTGTGGATGATGGTGATTTCGGAGTGACGGTCCACGAACCCGAAGACCCGGATCTGCAACAATTCGTTTCGTGGCTGTCTGACCATAACGAGACCTGATCACAAGTTTTTTGATTTTCTCGCCAGGCCTGACTGACTGTCGTGATCTGCTCACACTCAAAAATGACGCCTGAACGTTTCCGGAGGCTTCCCGTGCGCCTGATTACAGCTTCGCTGTTTGCTTCGCTACTTCTGTCGTCTTCTGTCCTGGCGCAGGCGACTCCCTCGCCCGAGGAAAAATACGAACTCGGTCCCGATTCAAAACCGGTTGCGGGGGTTCCAGAAGGAAAAGTGACTCGTCATTCCTGGACGAGTAAAATTTTCGACGCCACGGTTCGCGACTATTACGTCTACGTTCCCGCAAAGTACGATCCAGCTCAACCAACGGCCGTGATGGTCTTTCAGGACGGTCATGCCTACGTCAATGCAAAGGGGGAATACCGAGTCCCTGTTGTGTTTGACAACCTGATGGCCCGTGGCGAACTTCCACCCATCATCGGGATCTTCATTGACCCTGGTCATCGCGGTGAATCACTGCCTCCCATTCGCTGGCAGGCCAATAACCGCAGTTTTGAATATGACACCCTCAGCGATCAATATGCTCGATTCCTGCTGGAGGAAATCCTGCCTGAGGTCGGCAAGAGCTATAGCCTGACAACAGATCCGGAGCGTCGCGCCATTTGCGGGGCATCGTCTGGCGGAATCTGTGCGTGGACCGCGGCATGGGAACGTCCCGACCAGTTCCGAAAGGTTCTAAGTCACATCGGCAGCTTCACTAACATTCGCGGCGGCCACGTTTACCCTTCGCTGATTCGCAAGACCGAGCGCAAATCGATCCGCGTCTACTTGCAGGACGGGGATCATGACGTCAACAACGAGCATGGAAACTGGTGGCTGGCCAATCTGGAAATGGAATCGGCGCTCAAGTTTTCCAAGTACGACGTCAAGACAGTCTGGGGGCACGGCGCTCATAACGGCAACCACGGCGGAGCAGTCTTGCCGGAAGCCCTGAAGTGGCTTTGGCGCTGACCATTCGCATTTCCGCTTTCGTTCTTACGTCATTGCCACTTCGTCTTGACCGATCTGCCTGCGGCCGATAACGTTCCGCCGCCGCGTGGATTCGGTGGGGAATGCTGCTGCGCGGAATATCCGTCTGGCTGGGGCAGGGACGCCAATGCCTGGGTTTCAAGTCCATATTACTGTCAGTACCGCTGCCGGCATCGCGTATGCCGCGTGGGGATGGACTCAATACGACCTGCCATTCGGAACGTGTGCACTCGCCGGGGGGCTTTGTTCCATCGCCGGGATTATGCCAGATCTCGATAGTGACAGCGGAGTTCCATCTCGGGAAACGATCGGTTTTGCCGCCGCAGTGATTCCCATGCTCGTCTTCAGCCGCCTGCAGGTCCACGGACTCAGCATTGAGCAGATGGTCCTGTTCGGTGCTCCCATGTATCTGCTGATCCGCTTTGGGCTGGGGACGGTTTTCAAGTCGGCCAATGTCCATCGTGGAATGTTTCATAGTATCCCGGCCGCCGTGATTGCGGGGCTGATCGGGTATCTCGTCTGTGATTCGGGCGTGCACCTCGTCCACAATTACAAAGCGATCGCCGTCGGACTTGGTTACCTGATCCATCTGGTACTCGATGAAATCTGGAGCGTCGATCTGTCGAGGGGGACGCCGCATCTGAAAAAGTCATCGGGGACGGCACTGAAGTTTGTCGGCGACAATGCTACTTCGACGCTGATGACTTATTGCATCCTGAGTTTGCTGCTGATGTTTGTTGCCAATGAAGAGTCACAGCCGCCAACTCCGACCGCGTTTGCTCGTCGACACATCGATACCACGCTCCAGCCGACACCCGGTCCCGAGCGGACTGCTGTCGCGCCAAATAAGTCTACGTCCCAAGGTTGGCAAGGTCCCAAAACAACGTCGCGGCGAACGCGAATGGACGATCCCTGGCAATAATGGAACTGCGTTGCCTGGTGACGCTGATTTCTGAAGGAATTGAACGATGACACCCTATGACGGTGTAATGGCAGTCATTGTGCTGTTTACGGTGATCCATGGTTACTTCCGTGGGGCAGCCTGGCAGACGGCACCGATCATTTCGCTCGTCCTCGGCTATATGATCGCAATGCCGATGTCGGTCACGATGGCTCACTATTTTGGTCCACCGCCACTGAACCGTTTGTTTGCGCTGGTCACGATCTATCTGCTGGTTGCAATCACCGTCTACCTGATGGTGCGATCGTTCCGGGAAGGGGTCGACAAGGCGAAGTTGACGGAAGTTGACCGCCAACTGGGAGCAGTGCTTGGCGGGGTGAAGGGTGTCCTGCTCACGTTGGTTGCCACATGTGCCTTGCTGATTTACATCCCACCCATGCGCGAAATCATTCTGAAGTCCGAAAGCAGTTCGATTGCGGCAAAGATCATTTCGCAGATCTACCCGATCCTCCCCAAGGCGATGCACACACTGCTTGATCCTTATCTGAAGAAGCTGGAAGGTCAGTTGCCCATTGATGAAACTGGCGGTGACGGTTTTCAATCCAGCGGCCCGGTGGCCCCTCGATCAAATCCTCAGCCACCGTCTTCATCCGACGACTCGCAATTCCATCTGGACCCGACTGCTGCGATACCGGACATCATTCCGAATGCACCGCGAGCACGTCGAGCCCCGTTGCGGTCGTCTCCCGAACCGCTGGAACCAGCCAGTCCGGCACCCCGTCGTCGTCCGGTTGTGAAATCGGCCCAGGAAGACGATCCGTTTGAAGCGGCTGATCCAGATCGAGCCGTCAGCTCGCCTCGCTGAATTAGAAACTCGGCCTTAGCCATATCCGCCCAGTTCGTTCGGCTTCATCGGCGGGATTGCAACGGACTGCTACCCCGTCCAGCGAATTTTCGCATCCTGCCTCCACTCGGCTTGGACCTGGTCGAGGTAATGCCGTCTCAATCACGCTCTTCGACCTCGCACGTACTTCCATCAGCAGTTCAAGAACATGGCTGGTTGATCTGTCCGCCGTCACCTTGGTTGACCAGCCCTGGCGCGCCTCGACGGATCCCCGCGTTAGACGCCAGCCTACCCGTCCCCCCCTCGGATCGTGTACGTTACGCAGGCGAAACTGTTCGTACGTCCGTTCTAAAGGGAACATCGTGGCCCGACGCTACATTATGACCGTGTTGGCGGCCAATCGAGTTGGCATCCTGGCGGCTTTATCCAATGCACTGGACGAGCTTGGCGGAAATATGCTCGATGTCAGCCAGGCCGTGATCCAGGAATTCTTCACGATGATCCTGGCGGCGGAATTTCCTGAAGAACGTGACCCCGAAGTCATCGTCGATCATATCCGTGCCGTCTGCCGACCGTTCGGTGCCGAGGTCGCCTTGAAGAACCCCGATGACGAGCCGCCATTTGATCTGGTCGAAGAACCGATTCCCCGGCAACGTTATGTCCTGACAGCGGCAGGCCAGGATCGTCCGGGGGTGCTGAGGTTTATCGCGCATCGACTGGCTCAGGACGACATCATGCTGCTGGACCTGCAGGGGATGCGCCGCGAATCGGATCACTCCTTTCTGGCATCGATGGAACTGGCTGTCCCGCCTGGTGTCGATGCCCTGAAATTGCGGAACGATCTCGACAACGAGTTCCGGGCCAACGGAATCACGATCGCCCTGCAGCATCGTCGAGTCCTGGCGGCGCTGGCTCATCCCGAGCCGGTTGGATTCAATACGGTTTCACCCCCGCCCGTGTATTGATCGCGTTGTTACGCTTCGGTCACATATTCATCGAGAGATTGGCGCACCATGGCCCACAACGACAGCTTCTTTTCGGCTTTGCAGCAATTGCGGCAACTGCCACTCGATGTCCGCACCATTACGCTGGGGATCAACGTTTCGGACTGTCACAATCATAGCCTGCATACGCTATGCGAAAGCCTTTACCAGCGGATCATCAGCAAGGCCGAGCGGTTGACCAGCGTTTGCGGCGAAGTTTCTTCGCTGTTCGGCGTGCCGATCATGCAGCGCCGGATCGTGGTAACTCCTATCGATCGAGTGGCCCAGGGGTTCGTGGCCACCGACCTGGTGAATGTTGCCAAAACGCTGGAAGGGGCTGCAGCCCAGGTCCGCGTTGACCGGATCGGTGGATACGCTGCAGACGTGCAGCACGGGATCAGCTCCAGTGCTCGCGAGATGATTGCCAGCTTGCCAGCAGCATTGTCGCAGACCGTTCGAGTCCGCGCGGCGATGCATGTCGGTACGACGGAAAGCGGCGTCAACATGGATGCCATCGCATTGCTGGCAGATGCTTTAAAGCAGACGGCCCAGGCCGATGCCGAGCGAAACGGCGATGCGGCGGCGAAATTGGTAATTCTGGCCAATAACGCAACGGGGCATCCGCATCTGACGGGTGCCTGTCTGGGAGATGGCTGGGGGGATCTGGTGGTTCACGTCGGCATTGGTGCCGCCTCCCTGATCCGGCACGCTCTCGTCGAGCGACTGGCTCAGGACCCGAAGGCCCCGCTTCACGAATTGGCGGCGGAGATTCAAACAGCAGTCTTTCAATCGACGCGAACAGCAGAACTGGTCGGCCGCGAAATCGCGTCTCGATTGGGTGCCGACTTCGGCAGTGTCGATGTTTCACTAGCCCCGACGCGCCGCCCCGATGACAGTGTGGCCGCCCTGTTGACGCTGCTGGGAATTGAGCAGGTTGGTGCCCCTGGAACTGCGACCGCGCTGACATTAATCCTGAATGCCGTGCGAGCAGGTGCGGCGTTCGCTTCATGTGCCGCAGGTGGTTATTCACGCATCATGTTATCAGTCCTGGAAGATTCCAGCCTGGCGGCTGCAACCAAGTCAAAGGAATTGACCTTCGATCAGTTGTGCATGGCAGCCAATGCCGGTTCAGGAGGGCTCGATCTGGTTTCTCTACCGGGCGACACCGATGTCGCAACTCTTGCCGCAATCATTTCCGATCAGGTGTCATTCGCGGTGTTGAATCATCGGCCCGTTGCCATCCGGATTATCCCGGTTCCCGGCAAACGAGCGGGCGATGGTGTCACTTACGCGGGAATGATGAATGACGCAGTGATCCTGCCAATCCGCGGAACTGGGTTGTCAAAGTCGTTCATCGAACGGGGAGGCCGGTTGCCACCCGTCAGGTGATGAATGCTATTTCTTTTCCAGCAGCGGCATCTCAATGCGGTCGCGCTGGTACAGGGGCAGGTGGCGGTAATAGACTTCCAGCGTCAGTAGCGCGAGTGTCGTCATGTACAATCGGCCTCCCATATTCCCATGACGATCCGCGACATCCCAGCTTCCGGTTGCGTGTCCCTGCCTGAGTTGTGTGCGAATCAGATGTTCACGCATGACGTTATTCCAGCGGTCCCATTCTTCACCTCCCCAGTGATGCATCACCTGAGTGGCGTAGTAATTGAAGTACATGTCAAACCGGTCCGGGCCATGTTCATCCAGGAACAGCACTCCAGCACGCAGACCGGGGCTGGTTTCGGACCAGTCGAGATACATTCGGCAAAGGAGTCCCGCCGCGGTCATCGACGGTGTCGGAGTGTTCTTGCGTTCCGGCGTGTACGAATACCGCGCCCCCCGGACCGAACCGACACTTCCCAGGAATCGATCGACTCCCTGAAAGACCTTCGGTGGAACAGAAATCCGTGAGAACTGGGCACTCTTCAGTGCCATCAGATCCCAGGCGACGACCGAGGTGTCACCAGGCTGACCTGGAAAATAACGCCATCCACCTCCCTGATGCTGAGTCGCTGCCAGAAAATCGATGGCACCGGTGACGGACGGTCGCAGATTGATGTCGTGAGTCATGGCAAATGCTTCACTCAATGCGATCGTCACCAGCCCCTGCGTATAAAACGTTGGTGGTCCTGCGAGATTACCGTAGTAGCAGATCCCTTTTGCTGCCGGAGTCCCATTCGCCATGAGGAACTCAAGACCCTGTCGGACTTCAGATTGGTATTGGCCATCCAGATGCGTCTGTCCTGCACCGAGGAATGCCATCAGTGCCATGGCGGTGGCACCATTCGGGTTGTTCGCCAGTCGGCCTGGCATCGTGCAGTCACATTGCGGCGATGCGAGACTATGATCGAAATTCCAGGAACCGTTGGGCAACTGATGATTCTTCAGCCAGACCAGCCCCCGCGCGACGGCCGCTTCGCTGGCATCCGTCCCCCCCATCCGTTTGATCAGGGCTGCTTTTCCGGCGACCGTGCGACCGACAAAGTGATCTTCATGCTTCCCTTCCTCCGAAGTCTTGGTTCCCTTCGCCGGGGTCGGTCGAGTGGTTACGGTTGATTTCGTGGGCGTCGCAGAAGCTTCCGCCGGTGTCACAGACGTCCGGTCCGGTCGCCTCAGTTCGCGTTGATCTGATTCTTCCACCAGCGACGAAGAGAGCGGTAACTCGGTATCGACGAATGGTGCGATGAATTCGTCGGCAGCGGGACTGGCGTCATCCGATGGGACGTCTACGCCAGACAGATCGACGTCCAGTCCATCGCCGAGCGGTTCTTCTTTTCCGATCGTCAGCGAGAGGATCGAATCCAGCAGAAATCGTTCTGGAAGGCCGAAGACCAGCATGCCGAGAATTGTCAGCAGAACCGCATGCAAGAAGAAGCTGATACCGACTGCAGAAACAGCATGCTTCCACGATCCTGATCGCCTTGGAAGAATCGAGATATCTGCGTCAATATCAATGAAGCGCAGGTGCCCCGCATTACGGGATCGGGTGATCGGCGAAGGTGCCGACATGAAACGGCCCGCCTTTCCGGCCGAAAACAGAGACACTTTGACAGTCTT
>CAIWEX010000475.1 GCA_903911795.1 uncultured Schlesneria sp. | reverse complement strand
GCTTCTTGGTTGACAGACTCCTGAGGACGCGGCGATTCTTCAAGTTGCCGAAAGGGAAAGCTGCGTTGGTTCGCGGAGCGAACCACGACTATCTCTCCAGGCAGGCTCCCTCGCCTTACCTGACGAATCACCGGATAATCTGACTTTCTTTGGAATTCTGCGACACGGACGAGCGTCGAACGGGTAATTCTCTTTCAGTTGATTCGTCATCCATTCGCGAGATTGCTCACTTGTTGGACGAGCACGACCAATCGTCCGTGATCTGCGGTTTGCAGGCCGGCGACCGAAACGCGTGGACTGCGCTGTACAAAGGCTACAGTGCAGACGTCTGGCGTTACGTCGCTCAACTGATTGGACCTGAAACTGCTGATGTGGCCGATGTCGTTCAGGAGACGTTTCTTGCGGCAGCAGCCTCAGCCCGAAAGTTTGACATCAGTCAGGGGTCGCTCTGGGGCTGGCTGGCGGGGATCGCCCATCATCGAGTTTCTCGTTACTGGCGGCAGATCAATAAAGTGGCCCGGTTGCAGGCGCTGGCAGAAGCTCACGCAGGTGAACTCCATCGGTGGCTCGACGAGTCCCAGACAGAGTCAATTTCCACCGATCAGAGGGAACTGGCGGAGTTGGTTCGTGGCATATTGGCAGAACTCCCTGCGGACTATGCCGCGCTGCTTTCGGCCAAGTATCTGGACGAACTGAGCTTCGACGAAATGTCCCGGCAATGGGGGCAATCCGTCGACGCTTTGAAGTCAAAGCTGGCACGCGCCCGGCGCGAGTTCCGCAGGAAAGCGGCGAAGACGATTGAGGCTGAAGCATGACCAAGTCTGATGACTCCACTCACGACGAAGACGATCCACGGCTGAAGGCCGTGCTGCGCACCGTCGTGCCCGATGCACCGAAACTGGATGCCGCGTTGCTCGACGCGATCGAGGAACAGGTGACTCGTGCGTTTGCTACGGCCGATGGATCACAAGTAGCGAATGCTGGGGACAAAACTGAGGGTGACACTCTGGGTTCGGCAAATCCCAAAGATTCCTCGCCCTCTGCGCATGTTACGACTGCGACGAATACCACGACACCAATAAATTCAACGCGGAGGCGTCCGATGTTTACACTTGCGTTTCGTGGATTCTGCCTGGCTTCGGCCATGGCGGCGATGTTGGTCGCCTGGTTGGCTCCGATCAATCAGAACGGGGTTTCCCACGCGGCCACGTTCTCTGAAGTGATCGACAATGTGCGCAGTGCCAGTTCGCTTCACTTGCAGGTTGTCCGTGATGGGCAGACGGCCGAAGTCTGGGTTCGTGCTCCCGGCCTGGTCCGCCGTGAGCAGTCCGCTCAGCGTTACGAAATCGCTGCTGGTTCGCGACTCTGGCGGATCGACGAAGAGTCCAATACCTCTCACGAAACAGACTCGCCGTGGTTTCAATCATCCGATCGACAAGTCGATCTCGTCGCACTCCTCGACCTCGGAATCACCGACGTGACAGCGCTGCTGAATTCGCGTCCGACCGACCGGGCGCAATTCGAAGGACGCGACTGCCTTGTCTATCGGGCACAAGTTCAGACTGCGGCCGAACGTATCGAACTGCAGGGATTTGTCGATGCGAAGACACGTCAATTGGCCGGACTACGTGCAAAGCGAGGCCCGAATGTTCTGCTGGCCGAGATGCGTTTGATCGCAATGAATGAAGCTGTTGCCGACGACAAGTTTGTCGTCGCAAAGTCCCTTACCGAAGATGGACGGATTGGCAAAGTGAGTGATTCCCAGGGAATCGCCGTCATCCGGCCAATGCTCGCAAAGCGATGGACACCACTTGGCCCGGGCCTGCTGCTCAAGCCGGGGGACTGGTTGCGAACCGAACTTCGCGGAGCCAACGGACTCAAAGTCACCTTATCATCCGATGTCGAACTGACACTGGGCCCCGGTTCGCTCGTGGAGTGCATTTCACCGACCCAGACGCGACTGCACACAGGCGAAGTCCAGGTGAATTACCCGGAACGAAAAGTGGTCGAAGAAAGCGTCCCCTTCTTTACGCTTCTGGCACCACGCGATGGCAAGCGAGTCTTCAAGAACGGGGAAAAGAAACTCGTTCGAGTCGACCGTGATGAGAAGCTGGTGGACGTTGCCCAGACGCCAGTCTGGCTGGCCGGTTTTGAAGGGACATCGAACAACGAATCACTGGGTTCGTTGATCGTCAAGCTTCCGGACGGTCGTAACGAACCGCTGACAGTCGGATACCATAAAGTCTCTGTCGAGATCCGCGACCAGATTGCGCGAACAACGATTGAAGAGTCGTTTGTGAATCACACGCCATCACGACTGGAAGGGGTGTTTCATTTTCCATTGCCGCAGGATGCCTCCATCAGCGGATTCGGCATGTGGATTGGCAATGATCTGGTTGAGGCAGACATCGTCGAAAAGCAGCGGGCTCGTGAGATCTACGAGACCATCCTGCGAGAAAAACGCGATCCCGGACTGCTGGAATGGACTGCAGGGAACCTGTTTAAGGCGCGTGTCTTTCCGATCGAGGCTCATTCCGAAAAGCGAGTCAAAATTGTCTACACACAAGTTCTGCCGTTGCGAGCCAACCGGTATCGCTACAGTTACGGCCTGCGCAGTGATCTGCTCCGTACAAAGCCACTGCGTGAACTGGCACTGACCGTCACCGTGAATTCGGCACTCTCATTGAAAGTGGTAAGCTGTCCGACTCATACGGTGCGAACTCAGCAGACAGCTCACTCGGCACAGGTCGAATTCGCGGCACAGGAATATTCGCCAAATCGCGATTTTGAAGTGGTCTGCGAGATCGATGCGAAGCAGTCGGACGTGGTCGTCATTCCGCATCGACGAGGCGACGACGGTTATCTGCTGGTCCAATTGACCCCTCCTGGTCCCGCGGGGAACTGGCAACGTGAATTGCTGCCGGATGGCAAACCACTGAACATCGTACTTCTGTGCGACACGTCTGCTTCGATGGATTCTGAAAAGAGGAAGCAACAGGCCGAGTTCGTTGCAACGGTCCTGTCGTCGCTGGGGGCCGACGACCGCTTCCTGCTCAGTGCCATCGATGTCGGCACCAGTTGGGCCTTCCCGGAGCCATCGGCTCCGTCAGCCGATAACGTTGCTGCGGCTAAAGACTTCCTCGATAAGCGAGCTTCGCTGGGCTGGACAAACCTCGACCGAGGCCTTGCGGATGTCGTCAAAAAGTCGCCAACGGATGCACAGGTGATCTACATTGGTGACGGTATCGTCTCTGCAGGCGACACCGATCCCGCACGATTTGTGAAACGCCTGGCAGCACTCGTGGGGCAGGGGGGTAACTCACCAAATACATCGCACCGATCATTCCATGCCGTGGGTGTTGGCAATATCAGCGAGTCGACCGTCCTCAATGGGATCGCGTCGGTCGGAGGCGGCTCGGTCCGCAGCATCGGCGGTGAGCAGACAGCACTTGTTGTTGCGAAGGAATTGCTGAACGAGATCGCTCAACCAGGACTGCGCGATATTAATGTGGAATTCCGCGGATTGAAAGTCGCCGCGGTCTATCCCGAGCGACTGCCGAATGTCGCCGCGGGGACTCAGCAGATTCTTGTCGGCCGTTACCTGCCAGAGGGGAAAGACCAGGTCGGTGAGATCATTGTCACAGGTAAACGGGGCACGGAAGCCGTCCGTTATGCCGCCAAGATCAATTTCAAAGAGGCTGAAGAAGGAAACTCGTTCATTCCGCGATTGTGGGCGCGAGGTCACCTGGATCATCTGCTGGCACAGGGCCAGGCAGCATCCGTGAAAGACGAGATCATCGGATTGTCGGAGCAGTTCCACATCATCACACCGTTGACATCACTGCTGGTCCTTGAAACGGATGCGGATCGGGAGCGGTTTGGTGTGAAGCGTCGATACGAAATGCGCGATGGCGAGCGGTTCTTTGCCGAAGGTCGCAATCATGCTGACTTTGAACTCGTCCAACAGCAGATGAAGCGAGCCGGGGATTGGCGACAGGGCATCCGACGCCAAGTGCTGAAAAACCTGGCGGGACTTGGCCGCAATCCGCAACTGTTCCGGGAGCAACTGGAAGAAGCTCGGCGAGCCAGCACTCGTGAAGATATGCTGGCGAGCGACAGCGGGCCATATGCCGTAAGCCTGGCATCTTCAATGGCACCTGTATCACGTCTGGGGTTAGCGGGCAGCGCTGGGGGCGGTTATGGCAGCGACCTCTTTTTTGCCAATAGCGACATCGACGGAGATCATACGGAATTAGGGTCAAAATTGTATGTCACTGATTCTCGCGCGAAAACCAGCGGGGATCGTCTCGATTCGGTCTCGGAAATCGATGAAAGCAGAGGCTTTGGATTCGGAAGGAAGGATGAAGAATCGGACCGCAAAGAGCTGAGTGAGGGGTTCAAGAAGTTGAGGGACTCGAATGAGGACTTCGAGGGAGTCGACAAGTCCGAGAGACAACTCGCATTG
>CAIWEX010000474.1 GCA_903911795.1 uncultured Schlesneria sp. | reverse complement strand
GTTCCAGGGAACTTGCCGAAAACCCTCCCCACAGCGGACTGTTCGTGTCCTTATGCAGATCGTTCACAGCTTTCCAGAACGGAGCATCTGGAGCGAGTGTCAGGAGCGTATCAAACACATCCTGCGTCGGAAGTTCGACGCGCAGCGTGTCGTTCGCGGGGTCATAGGTCACACCGGTTGGCAGTCGGCTGGCACCGAATGCCTCTTTCGGCAAAGACTTTGTTGAAAGCGTGACGGGTTGCGTCAACAGGCGGGCCGTTCGCTTGGTGACCGCGGCATAGACCTGTTCATATTCGTAGTGCAGGGCCGTCGGAACGGCCGGATCGTAATAGCTGTGAATGAGTTTATCGAGGTGCAAATGCTTGACGGGATGTCCCTGATGTTCGCCGTCGGTGACGACGATCGTCGAGTAGTTGCTTTCGTCGTAATAGGTCCCGATCTGGTCATTGCGCAGTTTCAGGACCAGTCCCAGTTCGTGAAAGCGAGTCCCCAGAGCGCTGCCGAACGATGACCACGTCTCGCGAACTTCAGCCGCCCGGCCGCTTGATTGCGCGACGGTCATCGCCAGTCCGACAGTTTCCGCGACATTCGCCATCGCCTGTTGAGTGCATGTGGCGGCCACAATCGTCCAGCCCAGAAACTGTAACCAGCCGCACACGACCGCCGTTCGAAACAGCCTGGGTGAACCGGCAACGACTGCGGCCAGAATCCCAAGCGTCCCGGCCGTCAGACCGATAATCGCCCGGCTTCCCCAGACGTCGATCAGATAAAAACCGGTCTGAAAAGTCCCGATGATGGACCCGAGCGCTCCCCAGGCATACACATTTCCAACGGTCGTACCGACGCGAGAACTTCGAGCAAGGGCCATGCTGGCGACGAGCGGCGAGATTGTGCCAAGGGCCAGTGATGGCAGCAGGAACATCATTGAAACTACCGTCAAGACCCATGTCGGCCAGTTCATCATCGTCGGGCGCTGCAGCGGTGCGATGACCTGATCCAGCCAGAGGACACTGGCACACGACACGCTGCCGAACAGATACATCCAGGCGAGGGCTTTTTTCCGATCAAACCGGTCCGCCATCCACCCGCCCAGAAAATTTCCGATCGTGATCCCAGCCAGCACGACACCGATGACGGATGTCCAGGTGTACAGAGACGATCCGACGGTCTTGGCTATCAGTCGCGATGCGGTCAACTCGAGCGTCATGACGCAGACACTGGTCAGAAACACGAGACCGTTGTAACCCCACAGCGCCCAGTAGTCGGCCGACTTGGACTTTTTCGCTCCCTTTTTCAGGATCGGCCGCGGAGTGACAACCAGCGGAGGCGCGTGCGGATCAGGGATCATCGGTGACGGGGAGGACAAGCGATAGGTATCGCCGTCACCGTGATGTGAATCCTGTTCCGAATTTGAATGTTTCGAAGATTCCGGCTGGGGAGAATCTGGGGTGTCGGTCGACATCAGAAATGTTCTCGGAAAGGGCCAATCAGGCTGATGATTCCAGGTCGCAGAGTGCATACATTCTGCAATCTTCGATGAAGATTCGCCAGACGCCTGTTGAATCCGCAGTGT
>CAIWEX010000473.1 GCA_903911795.1 uncultured Schlesneria sp. | reverse complement strand
GTTGTGATGATCCCAGTTCCCGGTATTGATGTTCACACACCGGGCACCTGCTTCGATCAAGCGGCGCGCCAGCAAAGCACTCTGCCCATAGCGATGCCGACCGTAACGGTCTCGCAGGACTGGATCTTCTGCAGTCAGGTCGAATGCAGTCCGCATACGATCGCCCGCCACCATTTCCAGGGCTTGACGCTTAAAGGTATCGAGTCCTTCCATTCCACCCGATTCATCGACATCGCGGCGAAACGTATCGAATGTCTTCAGCAACGAACGACGGGCATCGACGCTCTGTGCTGTCAGTCCCGTTGGAAGAGAGAGATTCGGCACCTTGAATTCAGCCGCGTTCGGGTCAGCCCCCACTTCGAAGGGATTGAAGGCTTTTCCCAGGTAAACCGCCCCCTGATATCCAAACGCTTCCGACTTTGGCATCGTGACATAGGCAGGCATCGGGGGCTGGCGTGAACCGAGTGTTCTGGCGATGACAGAACTGAATGATGGCTTCTGGGCTGCGTTACGCGCCAGTGTGGGGCCAAAATATCCCGTCTGCATCCAATGTGCCGATGGGGCGTGAATCCCGTTTTCGTGATGGACTGATCGAATCAGCGAAAGGCGGTGCATCACCCTGGCCTGCATGGGCAAGCCATGTGTGACCGAGATCCCAGGGGCTGACGTCGCAATTGTCCCGTACATCCCACGATATTCGCTCGGGGAATCCGGCTTCGGATCGTAGGAATCCTGCTGGCTGATCCCCCCATCTGTCCAGAACACAATCACGGACTTCTGGTTTGAGCTTCGCCCTGTCTCTGCCCCTACCGCATCTGCTCGCAACAGATCCGCCAGACCGAGGCCCAGGACGGGAGCACCCAGTTGCAAGAGATGTCGCCGTGAGAGTTGAGGCTGCGGCATGATTGCTTTCCATCTGGAGTCAGGTGTTCATGGGGACTTGATCCACCACCAGCAGAGCCAGCATAACAGAGGAAAGAGTGCAAAGACCAGAGCGATTGCGATGACGTTGGCTTTGCTTTCATCGGGCCAGCGAGCCATGTCGGGCATCCTTTTGCTAAATGAACTGCCGCGACCCAACGCGAGCGCTGCGTCGGATCGCGGCAGTCATATTACCAGTCTTGAACCATTTCTCAGCCCGTGATTTCCTTGTCGGTTTCGGGAACCGCGTCGCTGTTCGGATCGAACCACTCGTCCTTGAAGACGATTCGCTTCTTGTGCTTCATGGCGAGATTTGACGTCAGCGCCATGATGGCGTCCTTCATCCCCTGCTCGCCTGGACACCGCAATCCACCCTTGTCAATTCCATTGAAATTACCCGTTCGGATGCAGTGGGCGAAATGTTCCATCTCTTCGGTATAGCCACGGCTGACCTTGCCGATATCGGCCACAGCCGCTGCCTTGGATGGGCCAAGGCTGGCACTGGCACTGAGGGTCGGTTTCCCGTCATTCCCATTCAGCACATAGAGCCGCTGATCGATTCCACCCTTGGACGATCCGCTCGCTTCCTTGAACAGGATCGCTTCCTGTTCCATCTTCATAATCAAGGTTCCACGGCTTCCGAAGACCGTTTCGCCATAGGGCTCACTGCGATTGGTGCTGATCGACGAATAGGTCACGATGCAGACATCGTTCTGGTCCTCGGCGTAATTCTTGCCGG
The DNA here is from genome assembly GCA_903911795.1 of uncultured Schlesneria sp. Taxonomy (GTDB): domain Bacteria; phylum Planctomycetota; class Planctomycetia; order Planctomycetales; family Planctomycetaceae; genus Schlesneria. The sequence goes on along the minus strand of CAIWEX010000473.1, from coordinate 3,762 downwards.
GGAATTCGAACGTCATGTAGACGTGGTCATCAATGTCGCGATCGTCGTCCTGCTGATCTTCGGACCCGATTCCGGACACTCCGTAGAAGTTCTTACCGCCGTAGCCCATGCAGGCGATCGGCTTGACCTTACCCAGGAAGATGCTGGCGGCATCGAGTTGATGGCTGCCAAGTTCCGCCATCAGGCCACCACCGGTGTTGTTGTACAACCGCCAGTTGACCAATCGTTGCATTGAGGGATAACCGAATTTTTGAGCCAGAAACTCGTCAATCGAAAGCTTGTCTGCCAAGGCTCGAGCTTCCAGTTCCTTGATGTCGTCTTTGAACTTCTTGCCGAACGATTCGTCGGTGTACCCTCCCGGTCGCCAACTGTCAGATCCTGGAAAGCTATTGTTCCGGTGCCATTGAGCCCGGATAAACTTCAGGTCTCCGAGCAGTCCATTCGTAATCAAGGCATTGGCATTGTCGTAAAGCACGTTGTAGTGACGTTGATGTCCGACGGCCAGAAGCTTCTTTTGCTCGCGCGCGGTACGAATCATTTCCTTGCACTGCATGACCGTATGAGCCATCAGCTTTTCGGTCAGAACATGCTTGCCAGCCTTCAAGCAATCGATGGCGACCTGAGCGTGTTGAACCAGCGGAACGGCGATCACGACCGCTTCAATTTCAGGATGTTTTTCCAGCAGTTCCTTGTGATCGGCATATGTCTTGACCTTCATCGCTTCCTTGTGACCAAGCTTGCGAATCAGTCCCCAGCGAATATCGTCTCCGTCACCGTTCAGAGCACGGACGCGGTTCTTCGCTCGCAGATCGGCGATCGCGACGATGTCCATGTATTCTGGTGGATGTTGAGTCAACAGGACTGAGCCTTCATCGCCCGTCCCGATAAAGCCCACCTTGACCGGGTTCCCTTTAATGCTCCCGTAGCCGAAGTAGGCGGCTCCCAAGGTGGACGCGGCAGCCGCACCACCGATCAGGAAATCTCGCCGAGTGAACGAGACCGCTTCGTTGAAATTATCTTTGCCAAGCTGTTCTTGTTCGGGTGTCAGTTGCATGAGAGCCTCCTGAATAAATGAAAATCGTGAATTGTAGGCTGATCGGATTGTGTCAACATGGGAAACCTGGCCGAGCCTGGCTTCTTTAAGGGCGAACCCCTGCTTGTCGTGCGTTATCCGTCTTTTTTCGGAGTCGGAACAATGCTGAAATGACGGCATCCAGACCAAACCATTTGCCACTCGGCAGTGCGGCAATGGCCAGCAGGGCCAGCATTTCAACAAATACCTTGTTGACGATCAGATTGTGTTCGATGCTTGGAATTTCCTGAACCCCTGGCCAAGGTGGCATGGCAAGATAAAACAGCGTGAGCAGCGCCGCGCCGCCCAGTGCCGAAGCTCGAGTGAACAATCCCAGAATCAGCAACAGACCGAACACCGTCAGTCCCCACATGGTCCGCCAATTGATCTGGCCAACGGGTGACAGAGGCTCTGGAACGGGACCTTTCGAGAGCTGTTCCGGCGTCAGCAATCGCTCCGCTTCTGTGTGCATCTCTTTTTCCAGCGATTGAACGGGACCGACCAGCTTGCGGCGCAGGTCCTGAACTTCTTTCCACATCTTATCGATATGGTCCCACTCGAACTGAGTGCTGGCTTTGGCGTAATTCGCATCAAATCGCTTGGTCAACTGGTGATAGTATTCGACGTCCCCAACCTTGACGACAAGTGGTTTTTCGGAGCTTTCTTCACCTTGAAGCACGACACCGACGCGGTCTGTGTCCTGTTCCATGACAGCGGTCAATTGTTCGTTAAACGACAACTTCGACGAGACTTTGTACGCCCGGTTGACGGCCGAAATGAACTGATCACAAGAGCGCTTGGCAGATTTGTCGGCTTCGGAAATCTTGGTGGCTGCAGCGATCAAACGATCTCGTTCCGTCGGCAATAAATGCAATTTTCCGCTGACGACAAGCAAACCTTCATCGGGTTCGAAACTGATTGCTTCACGGTTAATCCCGCTGATCTTTTCGAGATCCAAACCTGATGGTAATTCCTTCAGAGCCACTTCAAATGTCTCTGGGCCATCCATCAGTTGTTTGAAAGCCTCGGCCTGAGATTCATCCAGGTTGTAATGACTGACAAATCGCGTCTGCCAATCCTTAAACTTGTTCGACATCCCTGCGTAGTCGAGCCACTTCAAGTCGTTCGGATCGCCGGTCATCTTTCGAAACGTCGGACGCAACGGGCCGGTCGCGTTCTTCAGATATCCTTCTGCAGTCCACGGGGTCGAGGTGTGCTGGGTGCTGAGCTTCCAGAGCCCTTCGTACAGCAGATGCCATCCGATGGAAACCCGCAGCAGTACCAACAACACGATCGCGAGCAGCGACACTTTGCGAAGATCACCTGGCACTCGTCAGCCTTTCCCAAAAAACAACTGGTCCGACGGAACATTGTGGAAGATGGGTTCCAGGTTCCGACCCTGCTTTGGCGGAGGAAATAAAATAGCACCGACCGATGGGAAATTATCACAGCACTTCAGGGCATTTTCGACCCCGAGAACAAAAAAAGCGGTCGACAGCGCATCTGCCAACGCTGCATCCGGTGCGATCACACTGACCGATAACATCGATTCGACCGGCCAACCCGTCCGGGGATCGATGATATGTCCATAGCGTTTCCCCTCATGCCGGAACCATTGTACCGCCGTTCCGCTGGTTCCCAGGGCTGCATCGCGCAACAAGAGCGTGGCAAACGGTTTGTCTGGCAGAAGCGGGTTTTGAATGCCAACCGGCCAGCCATCCAGCCCCGCATGCTTTCCCTGTGCACGAACGCTGCTGCGACCGCCGTGAATCAGCCAGTTGTCGACTCCGCGGTTCTGTAACAGTTCCCCCGCTCGGTCAACGGCATACCCTTTTCCGATCGCTCCCAGATTGAACTCCACGCCAGGCTGACTGAATTTCACTGACGAGGCGGTTTCATCCCATTCCACGTGCTTGATGCCGGAACTGGCCAATGTCGCCTGGATTTCATCGCTGGTCGGGATTCGCCCCGCCTGGCGACATCGGCGCCATAGGGAAATCAATGTGCCCGACACCGGGTCAAATGCGTGTTCCGTCTGTTCGCAAATCTGCCGAGCCCGTTTGAGCAGATCAAACAATTCGCGATCAACAGCGACGGGCTGCTGATCTGCGGTTTGATTGATGATCGACAGTGGCGAATCGCTCCGGTAGACACTCATCAGTTGTTCCAACTGATGAACGAGTTCGAGTGATTCCGAGGCCGTATCAACCTGATCAGGCGGACCATCCGGATTCAGCATGACATCGAAGTCGCACGCCATCGCAACCGTTCTGAGCAGCAGCACAGGGCCGCGGCTTGGGACTGGCTGGACAGTTTCCGTCGCTCGCCCTGCGGCTCGTTCCAGTTCCGCCTTCAGCAAGTTTCCCGAAAGAAAATCACGACGGTTGGACAAGTTTGGCTCGGACATCACCAATGTCCCGTCACTGAATTCGCAGGAATTCAATGTCTTTGGATGTCACCAACGAGTTGAACTGCGACTTCATCGCTGAAATCAATTGATTTCAGCGACGTCGACTTCCGAAAGCTTATCCGCGTTGGACCGCGATCCCAATGATCTCCGCGATTTCGCTCTGGTCGAGCGATTCCTTTTCGACGAGTGCTTTTGTCATGGCTTCCAGCTTGTCACGGTTTTCGGTCAGGACTTGAACCGCACGCTTGTCGGCCTGCAACAGGAACTTCTGGACTTCCTG
>CAIWEX010000472.1 GCA_903911795.1 uncultured Schlesneria sp. | reverse complement strand
GATTCATCGAAATGAACGACCGGCCCTTCAGGCCTCATGACAATTTTGGTGGGATCGATTCCAGGGCCGAAGGGCTCTGGCTGGGTGAACTCCTGGCCCTTTGGGCCGCAAACCATGGCTGAACCTACCGAAAATTGCATTCTGCGATGTGTAGATACCTATGCTCCATGGCACCCAAATTTCGCACCATTTTTGGCCCGCCGCACCCGGCGTTGTTCGGTGCGAGGCTCCCGCCCCGCCATTAACCTCGACCGCATGCCTCCCGCCAGAAGCGTACCTGACTACGTTGTTGGGCACACTTTCGGCGACCTGGGCAGCTTATCTCACAGAGCCTCAGAGTCACGGAGATGATGAGAACGCGATTTGTCCGCAGAGAGTTGTGAGTCCCTCTGTGGCTCCGTGCCTCCGTGAGAACCAAAGAGACTACTTTCTGTCAAACCCACGTCGACTGAACAATTGACAAGGAAACCGAGGGACGCCGATGAGTGAGTACCAATATGTGCATTTCATCGCGTGTGACAAACCGTTGGATGAAAACCAGCTTGCGTACATGCGGAAGCAATCGTCGCGAGCCGAGATCACTCGATGGGACTTCACCTACGAATGCCACTACGGTGACTTTGGCGGCAACGCCGCAGAGATGCTACGACGCGGTTATGACGTACATCTGCACTACGCAAGTTTTGGCATTCGCAAGCTGATGTTTCGGCTTCACGACTTGCCGTGGGATAAAAAGACATTGACCAGATACATGCCGGAATCTGGTGTCACGTTTCACCAGGACAAGACCGGCCCCGGCGTTATCCTGGAAATTGACCCTGAATCAGATGCCGGGACGTTTTACAAACAGATGATCGATCTGGACCCGTTGCAGGAAGCGATCCCTCAGATTCGTGCGTTGTTGATTTCAGGGGATCTGCGTGTGCTCTATGTGATCTGGATGGCCATGAATCACCTCCAAGGGTACGAAGAGGCGATGGAGCCACCAATACCGGCGGGAATGAGTGACCTGCCAGAATGCCTGGTGGAACTGTCCGACTTCTACGATCTCGACAGTGATCTTCTCGATGCCGCAGCCGAAGGCTCTCCTCCACTGGGAACTTCTGCGGACCCGAATGCTGGCACGAACGCATGGCTTGCCCGGCAAACAAAAGACGATCTCAAGGAACTCGCCCGCCGATTCCTCACAGAGGATCCGATGAGAATCCGTACCGAAATTCTGGCCCGCATCCGTAACGACGTTGGAGCAGTCGTCTGGCCGACAGTGAAATCATCACGTACGCTTCAGCAACTCCGGGAGTTGGGTGATCAGATCGAAGTTCGTCGCACGAGAAAAGAAACTGACGCGAAGCAGAAGGCAAAACTCGCACGGCTGAAAAAGATCGCAGCCAACCCCCAGAAGGTGATCGACGAAGTTGAAACGCTGGTCAGCCAGTGTTCGAGTACCAGTTACACCAAAGCCTCACAAGCTCTCGTTGAACTGAGCGAAGCCCTTGGCCCCATCGATGGCCCTCCAAAAGTCCAGGCCGTGGCAGAAAGCCTTCGCGAAAAGTATCCCACGGGGCGGACGCTGCTCAATACACTGAAAAAATTCGGGCTGCTGCCGAAAAAGAAGTGACGTAAGCGTCATTCGTGTCGATGCCGCCCCAGCCATCGTCAGGCGTTATCGGGATCGCATTGGCACTGGCGATCCAAGGGCGGTGCCACCCGAAAGCAGTCCGTTCAAGTCATTGGTTTTTCAGTGGAACGACAGTATTGAAGGTGCAACCCGCCGGGATCGACGACCTGCCTCACGATCTTATGGAGGATATGATGAGGGTTCTTGGAACGACCCCGTCAGGTGCATGCCTGATAACGCAGTTTGGCCCGCTTCGGCCGTCCAGACAGCTTATCTCACAGAGCCGCCGAGTCGCGGAGATGAATGAGAACGCAAATCGTCTACGGCGAGTGCGGAGTCTCTCTGTGGCTCTGTACCTCCGTGAGAACCAAAGAGAGGTTACCGTGAGGCGGAGCGGCAAAATCGGCGGCGGGGTGGCTGGGTCAGGAGCGAAGCGGATGGCCCCGTGAACGATGTTCGCTCACATCAAGAATTCCGGGCCTTCCGCAAAGCCTTCGGACCCGGCCATCCCACCGCTGAATTCGGCAACCTCTGAATCACTCGCGAACCAGTCGCTTTGCCTTCATTTCGAATCTGGGAAGTGAGCCAGCGGCGACAACGACGACCTCGGCGTGAAACTGCAATCGCTCTTTGATCGCTTTCGCAAGTTGAACTCGAACTGACTCCTGCGCATCAAAGTCCAGATGTGGAGTCGGTTCGATTTCCAGTCTCACGTGGTTCATTTCGCGATGGCGGGAAACGACAATCCGGAACTCGGCAATGTCGGCGAATTCGCGAACGATCGCTTCAATGCTGGCCGGAAAGACGTTGTTGCCGCGGACGATGAACATATCGTCCGTCCGTCCCAGGATGCCTCCCTGTAGCCGCATCCAGACTCGGCCTGATCCATGCAGCGTCGGATCGGCAACTACGAGGTCCCCCGTTCGGTAGCGAAATACAGGTGATCCGGTTCGGCCAAAATTTGTGACAACCAGCTCTCCCGGTGTTCCGGCCGGAACGGGCTGTCCCGTTGTGCTGTCAATAATTTCGGCGATGCAGCCGGTTTCAATCATTGTGAGGCAGCCGGGATCATCATCGGCCTCGCTCCCCAACGGCCCGATTTCCGTCATTCCCCAGTGATCAAATACCCGGGCTCCCCACGCTGCTTCAATCCGCTGACGGACTGAGGGGATCGCTCCACCCGGTTCGCCTGCGACCAGGATGGCTCGCACGGAACTCGAGGCAACATCGATCCCCTTTTCACTGGCGACTTCGGCGAGTCTTAGTGCATAGGTTGGTGTGCACCCCAGCACAGTGATCTGATTTTCCTGGATCAATTTCAGTCGAGCCTCGCTGCTCATGCCTCCTGCGGCCAGGCACAAGTTTCCCTGTCGCAGGGCTCCCTCAAAACCTGCCCAGAAGCCGAGAAACGGGCCAAACGAAAATGGAAAGCAGAGCCGGTCATCGGGACGCAGATTCATCAGGCGGTAGATTGTTGACCAGCAATCCAGCATCCAGTTCCAGCTTGAGGGGGTGTCGAGCCACCGCAGCGGTTGTCCCGTCGTTGTTCCCGACGTTTGATGCAGTCGGGCATACGCCGTTTTTTCAAATGTCAAATTGCGGCCGTAGGGAGGATGTGCCATCTGGTCTGCGGCGAGGTCCTGTTTTGATGTCAACGGGAGTCGACGCAGGTCGTCAATCGATTGAAAGGAATCAGCGTCCAGCCCGGCATCTCGAAATCGTTGCGTCCAGAACGGATTCGCGGGGATTACGGCAGCCACGAGTTCGCGCAGTCGTTCCAACTGCCATGCGGTCAAACGTTCGCGCGACCAGCTTTCAGCCTGTTCTGACCGATTCATAAACGATTTCCAGTCCCCGCGGACTCACATTCCTGTAGTGCTTCAGTGATCACCGCCTGATTGTGATTTGCCTGCAGCCGATTACGCAACTCACTCGGCAGAAATGTCGGCAATCGGTAGGATATGGTCGGCCCCGTGAGTTTTTGGAATGCGATCCGTCGCAACGCGCTAGTGTCTGGACTCAAACCCGACCCGGACCATCTGAACCGGACGCTAACGCGTTCCGACTGATGATCCATGTTCCGTACCTTGTCGCTCTGTGATATGCCTGTTACCGCACCTTGCCCCGAAATGTCATGCCTGTCGACCAACCTGAAGATCCGCTGCAGACGCTTTCGCAATACATTCGCGGAGTCGGACCGGTACGGGCGGAAATGCTTGCGCGGCTGAATCTGCGGACGGCTGGCGATCTTCTCTTCAATATCCCGCGCGACATTCTCGACCTGACTCGCGTCGTCCCCGCGTTTGAACTGAAACCTGACCTCGTTCAAACCGTATTCGGAATCGTTGTTGATCGCGATGCCAAAGAAACATTCAAAGGCAAAACGATGGTCGCCGTTTTGCTGCGATCCGATGGTGGATTCGTACGCGGGGTCTGGTTTAACCAGCCGTATATGCTCAAAAGATTTGAGCTTGGACAACGCGTACTCTTTTCCGGGAAGCCAAAGTTCTCTCAACGCCGGTGGGAGTTTTCGCATCCTCATCTCCAGTTTCTCGGGGACGACGAAGGAGAGATGTCTGGCGGACTGCTGCCGCGCTATGGGTTGACCGAAGGACTCAAGCAGCACGAAATGCGTCGCCTGATGCGGAATGTTGTCGAGGACTTTGCGGACAAAGTTCCTGAACTGCTGCCCGAGTCATTTCGTAAGCGTGCCAATATCCCCGAAATCAAGCAGGCGATTACCCAAATTCATCTGCCTAAAACGATGGAGGAATACGAAGCGGGGCGCCGGCGAGTCCTGTTCGACGATTTGCTCGAATTCCAATTGGGTCTGGCGATGCGCCGCCGGATGTGGCAGAAGCAGCAGCGATCGACTCCGCTGCCGAATTCTGCCAAGGTCGATGCGAGAATCCGGCGTTTGTTTTCGTTTCGATTCACCGGGGGACAAGACCACGCGGTGCAGGAAATCGTGGCTGATCTTGCTCGCGACCGGGCGATGCATCGCTTGCTGCAAGCGGATGTCGGGGCAGGCAAGACGGCCGTCGCCTTGTATGCCATGCTGGTCGCCATCGCGGCGGGGCAGCAGGCCGTTCTGATGGCCCCGACGGAAGTTCTGGCGCAGCAACATTGGCAGACAGTGGATGCCCTGTTGCGAGAAAGTCGCGTCGACCGACGCATTTTGACCGGACAACTGACCGCCGCCAATCGACGCGAAACGCTGGAAGCAATCGCTACGGGGACGACTCAACTTGTCGTGGGAACTCAAGCCTTGATCCAGGCCAACGTCAAATTTCACTCGCTGGGGCTGGCGGTGATTGATGAACAGCACAAATTCGGTGTCATGCAACGCGCAAAGTTCTCGGAAGGAACTGTTGCTCCGCATGTCCTGGTCATGACCGCCACACCGATCCCACGCAGCCTTTGCCTGACTCAGTTTGGAGATCTCGATCTGACTGTGATTAACGAGCTTCCCCCGGGAAGACAACGGATTGTGACCAGCCGGATCTTTGGGCAGGCCGCTGCAAACAAGGTCTGGAACTTCATCCGAGAACGGCTGAGGGAAGGACGCCAGGCCTATATCGTCTGTCCTCGGGTCGAAGAGGATGCCGGATTGCCCGTCGGTGTCGATGCCACCGCCAGTGCCGAAGCGGTCTTTCGGAATGTCAGTACCGACATCCTGAAGGAGTTTAAGGTCGGACTGGTTCATGGGCAGCAGTCGCGAGAAGAACGCTCGGCCACCATGACGGCGTTTCGCAATGGCGATTTACACGTACTGGTTGCCACCACAGTCATCGAAGTCGGCGTGGACGTCCCCAATTCAACCTTGATGATCGTGCACCAGGCCGAGCGATTTGGATTGTCGCAATTGCATCAGTTGCGAGGACGAATTGGTCGTGGCCGATTTCAGGGGTACTGTTTCTTATTCAGCGATGCGGAAACCCCCGAGGCCGTTGCCAGACTTTCCGCAATGGAATCGACGTCGGATGGTTTCCGGATTGCCGAAGTCGATTTCGAACTGCGTGGGCCAGGGGATGTTCTGGGAACCCGACAGAGTGGTTCGCTTCCACTGAGAGTTGCAGATCTGGTTCGAGACAAGGTTCTGCTGGAAGAGGCTCGTGTCGCAGCCTTCAATCTTGTGGAAACGGGAGAGTTTGATCAGCCAGAGTTTGCTCCGTTAAAGATTTGCGTTCTGGACCGGTTCGCCAAATTGATGGACCTTCAGCAAACCGGTTGAGCTCGTCACTTCTCACTTCTGAGATTTCCTGCCAGTGCTGCGGTTTCACCAGACGCCAATGTGGACATGTATATCGTCTTGTCGATATTATTGGCATGTAGCCCACCACCCTGGCGACGGTATCCCACCGAAACCGTCGCCCTCGCCTGATTCTTCGCGTATCGAAGGAGTTCGTCATCATGCTGACAATCCTGGGACGTTCGATTGGCGGTTTCTGCGACCGCGTCTCTCGCCGCAGTTTTCTTCGTATCGGAACACTGGCCGCCGGCGCTACCTCGCTGAATCTTGCCGATGTCCTACGCGCAGAAGATGGAAAACCACAGGGGCGTCACAAATCGGTAATCAATATCTTCCTGGGAGGCGGTCCGCCGCATCAGGACCTGTGGGATTTGAAGATGGATGCTCCCAGCGAGATTCGCGGGGAGTTTCGTCCGATCGATACCAACGTCCCTGGAATCCAGATCTGCGAAGTCTTTCCAAAGCTGGCAGCGCGGATGGACAAATGCGCGATCATTCGTTCGATCGTTGGTGCGACGGGACAGCACGACGCTTGGCAATGTGTGACCGGTTGGCCCGCGCGCGAGCTGCAGTTTCTGGGAGGACATCCATCAATCGGGGCCGTCGCCACCAAGGTGCTTGGTCCCGTTGATCCCTCTGTCCCTGCGTTCGTGGGACTGGCTGAGAAGACTCAGCACGTCCCTTGGTCAGATCCGGGAGCTCCTGGTTTTCTGGGACCTGCGTTCGGCTGCTTCCGCCCGGAAGGCCAGGGCCTGGCTGATATGCGACTGAACGGGATCTCGGTCGAAAAGCTTGATGATCGCAAGCAACTGCTGGCGAGTTTCGACAGGATGCGACGTGAGGTGGACGGTCGCGGAATGATGACCGGGATCGATTCCTTCAACCAGTTGGCCTTCAATGTCCTGACGAGCAGCAAGCTTCTGGAAGCACTCGATCTGTCCAGAGAACCCGCCGAGGTACGAGCGAGATATGGAGATGGCAAGCCGTACCAGTTCCAGTACGATGGTGCGCCGACCGTCAACGAGCAGTTGCTGATGGCGCGTCGGCTGGTCGAGGCGGGGGTTCGATGTGTCACGTTAAGTTATGGGCGCTGGGACAGTCACGGACAGAATTTTGCATTGGTCCGAGATCACGGAGCAAAACTCGATCAATGCTTGAGCGCCCTGATCGATGATCTGTACGTCCGAGGGATGCTCGACGACGTAACAGTCATCGCGTGGGGCGAGTTCGGTCGAACTCCGCAGATTAACAAGGATGCCGGACGCGATCACTGGCCGAAGGTGAGTTGCGCATTTCTGGCAGGTGGAGGAATGTCCACGGGGCAAGTGATCGGAGCCACTAACCGATTGGGCGAAGTCGCCGAGCAGCGTCCCGTCGATTTCCAGGAAGTCGTCGCGACACTCTACCATAACCTCGGAATCAACCCCGGATCGAAACCGATCGTCGATCAGGCAGGGCGGCCGCAACCACTTGTCGAAAAAGGTGTTATCAGAGAACTGATCTGACCATTTGCCATTTCTCAAAGTACCCTGGATAAAAATCAGCCACCGCCCGGCGTGCATTGCGTTCGGGCGGTTTTCATTTCCACGAACACTTGGCCGCACTGGCTTTGCAGAAGCCCCCGAAATGGAACGCGTTTGAACGGGGGCTTCCCCAAAGCGGGTGCGCCCCCGCCACCCTGTCGTGCTGGACACCTGGCCGATTGCCCTGAGTTTGTACGGGCGCTGAATTGCCACGCGGGTGACTGGTGAAGTATCCTGTGGGACCGTTGGAACAACGATCCTTCATTCAAAAGACGCTCTTCGCATGAAGCCTATTCAGAAACTGCTGGTTGCCAACCGCAGCGAAATCGCCATTCGAGTTTTCCGCAGCGCTCACGAATTGGATATTCGCACCGTTGCGATCTACACGCATGAAGATCGCTATGCCCTGCATCGGTTTAAGGCCGACGAGGCGTACCAGATCGGCCATCCTGGCGAACCAATTCGTGCGTATCTCGATATCCCTGCCATCATTCGGATCGCCAAGGCCGCAGGCGTGGATGCGATTCATCCGGGATACGGATTTCTCTCTGAAAACCCTGAATTGGCAAGGGCTTGCGACGCCGCTGGCATCCAGTTTGTAGGTCCGACGCAAAAAATCCTGGAACAACTCGGCGATAAGATTACCGCTCGCGAAATCGCAAAATCAGCGGGTGTCCCGGTGCTGGGAGGAAGCTCGGAACCGATTGCCAGCGTTGCCGATGGTCAGGCGCTTGCAGAATCGCTTGGCTACCCTGTGATTCTCAAAGCGGCCAAGGGCGGTGGTGGCCGCGGGATGCGAGTGGTCCTGAAGCCCGAAGATCTGGCTGGTTTGTTTGAACAAGCGCAGCGTGAATCGATGTCGGCGTTTGGATCGCCAGACATCTTCGTTGAGAAATTCATACCGCGTCCACGCCATATCGAAGTTCAACTGCTCGGCGACAAGCACGGGAATCTGGTTCACCTGTTTGAACGAGATTGTTCTGTCCAACGTCGCCATCAGAAAGTGGTTGAGATCGCACCGGCACCGTTTCTCGATTCAAAGATCCGCGACGCTATCTGCGAATCGGCGATCAAGATCGGGCGAGCGGTTGGCTATCAAAATGCCGGAACGGTCGAATTCCTGTTCGACACGGATCACAACAAGTTCTATTTCATTGAAGTCAATCCGCGAATTCAGGTCGAACATACGGTGACCGAAGAAGTCACCGGGATCGACATCGTGAAGTCGCAAATCCTGGTCGCTCAGGGAGCACTGCTCTCTGACCCCGATATTGGACTGGGAAAGCAGGAAGACATCCGGACGACCGGGTTTGCAATCCAGTGCCGTGTGACAACGGAAGACCCCGCCAACAACTTCATGCCGGACTACGGTCGCGTCTCACACTACCGATCT
>CAIWEX010000471.1 GCA_903911795.1 uncultured Schlesneria sp. | reverse complement strand
TGGGTGGCCGGGGCTGGACTGAGGCTTTGCGAAGGAAGCCCCGGAATTTGCGAAGTCGCGATTATCCACGCAGTAATTGTCATCGACCTCGATCGACGTTCAACCGGGACTTCCCTTCGGTCCAGTCCCGGCCACCCCGACGAAAGTAGTCTTCACGCTCCTGCGTGAAGATAGCCGTTTGCAATTGGGCGCCTGATGCTATTCGCATGTACGACTATAAAGAAAAAAGACGAGAAGAGGAGACCTTCGGTCGTCGGTTTCGGCGGGGTCGGGAGACCCGCGCCGAACAAAGTCCAGGGTTGATACCACTCGTCATAAAACACACGGTCGCGGCCGAGCACTTCGGCCAATCAATCGACGACGTTGCGGACAAACCGCCGATATTCGCCGGGAAACGAAACGGCGACGGCGAAGCGTCTTGAGGGGGGTAAAACGGTCATACATCGAGTATATCTCGTGCTCGACCGTTGAACAGTTCCACGCATTTGAGCAGCCGCACTAGGCTATAAAATAGATCAGTCAACCGGCACCTCTACAACAACGTCAAGAGGCCAGCATTGAAAGACCAGGGCCAATGCCTTTTTGAAGCTGGTCAGGATGTAGGGTGGGACCAGCGGCGCTTCGCCGCGCCGGCCCACCATGTATTCTCGACGTTTTCTTTTGGTGGGCCGGCGCTCGAAGCGAGCTGGTCCCACCCTACATTGAAAAAGCCGATTGCCCTGATCGAAAGGCAGGCTTCGTCAAACCAGCGGCGCGGATATTTCCAGCAGATCAACTGCCGGTTGGCGATTGCAGAAAATTGTGGCCATGCGGCCATATGTCACGCCACCGACCGGCATCCGAAACAGACGTGCCAGTCGTGGGCCTGCTGTGATTTCCAGGATCGCACCCAGATCGATGTGCCTCAGGACATTGTGGTTAATCAGAATCCGCCCCAAGGGGGTCTGCCCGGCCAGAATTTCTTCACGAATGCCAGTCGTCACGTACTTCAAGTTGAATCGAACCAGTCCGTACTGCACGACGGTTTCGGTCCCCTGCTTGAGCAACAGGATTTCTCGCAGGTACAGGTCGCCTTCCAGTTTCTGCTGCAGGACTCGAACATCCACGGTACACGCGTGATGCTTCTCCATTTCGACCGTCATGTGATGATCGTGGACGAGCATCGTCTTGTACGGTTCAGGAGTCACCGCTGATGGGATATGCTCAGCCTTCAGGAAGAGTTCTTCACTGGCGGGGAACAGGTTCGTCAGCGATCGCAGTTCATCGAGTGGGTTCATGAAATTCGCTGTCTCTGGATGATCTCAATTGCAATGGACGGGTTCTTAACCTGTCCGGTAACAATGTGTGACAGACTGACGTTGAAACCCCGTCCTGTCCGGCAGGCTGACTACGTGTAACGGACTTCGCGATGCTGCTCCTCGAAGTACTCCGGCAGCAACGTATCCGCCTGCAACAGCCCTTTGCGAGTCAACGTGATCTCGTCCCCGCTCACGGCCAGGTAACCCTTGGACTGCTGAGCGGCCAGTTGCGGCCCGAATTCCTCAAGGATGTTTACGCCAAATTTCCTACGGAACGGTTCCGCGGAAATATGACCTTCCTTCATCTGCAGGATCATTTCCCGGATCAACCGCTGATGGTTCGTCGGTCGCAGTGCCCGGTTGATCGGGAGTGCTCCCGATTCCACCGTTGTCAGGTAGTCGTCAAGCTGGTCCAGGTTCTGATAATGGACACCCTGGAAATGGCCGAATGACGAGACGCCCGACGCGAGCAGATCGGCTCCGCGCCAGACATTGTCGCGATAGACGAAATGATCGGTCGAAGGGTTTCGGACCAGTTCGTTGCCGCTGGAGGGACAATAACCATCAGCCGCGAGGACATTCATCGCTTCATC
>CAIWEX010000470.1 GCA_903911795.1 uncultured Schlesneria sp. | reverse complement strand
GGCTACCCTTGCCAATGATCTGGGGTTTTCGACCGCATTTGCTGCTGCCGGGGCCGATTCGATCCCGCTGGGTGAATATGCGGGGCTCGTGGAATTAATGCGGAATACCCCCGCTGACAAACTGCTGCCGATTCTCGCCGGAAAGATTCAAAAGGGTGAAGCGACGCTGAAAAGCCTGACGGCTGCGGGGGCTCTGGCCAATGCAGTGACATTCGGCGGATGTGATTATGTCGGATTTCACACCGCCATGGCGATGTTGCCGGCACTGGAAATGAGTCGACTGCTGACCAGCGGGCGTGAACCACTCCCTGTCCTTAAAGTTCTGTATCGCAACTCGCAACAGATTCAAAACGTGGGCGGAGCGTCCAAGACCGAACTCGCGGCCATTCACGCAGCGGAACATGCCGCCGAAGGGGATCTCGGAATCCAGATCCGCGATGCCTGTCGCAAGATGGATGTGAAACTTGGCGAATCACTGCTCACACAAGCAGGAAATACGCCTCTGGATGCCTTCAATGCCCTGCAACCTGCCATGCAGGACGACTTGAACGTGCATCGGTTCGTGTTTGCCCACCGGACGTATGGGCTGGTCGGTCTGCTCGGTGCCGAATATTCGTACTCGATGCTGCGTCAATGCGTCCGACTCTGTGCTGATCATGAACGGATGCGGATTGATCACAAGCAGGCTGAGTCCCCGATTCGTGCATTGATGCCCAAGCTGATGGACCAGTACAAACTCGCTGGCTTCAAGCCGGGAACGCGAGACCCCGGTGACGCTGCGGTCGAAGCGTTGAGCTTGGCGATCTACAACGGCCCCCGTGACAAAGCCGCCGAAGCGGCTGCTGGTGCTCTGGCCGACGGAATCAATCCAGAGATTGTGGGCGAAGCAATCTCCATGGCTTCAAATCTGTATGTTTTGCGTCAGGGGAGTGATAAAGGGCGGACGCACGGTGATTCTGCGGGTGTCCACTCATCTGACGCCACCAATGCCTGGCGCAATATGGCTCGGATCGCCGAGACGAAGCATGCAATCTCGGGATTGATCGTCGCTGCCTATCACGCAGGGATTCAATCAGCTCCGTTCCAGACTCCCCCGTATCCAACCGATGACCATCGAGCGATGATCAAGACTCGCGACGCCAAAGGGTTGCTGGCGGAAGCTGAAGATGCGGTCCGCCAGAATGATCAGGGGCGTGCTGCAGCGGCAATCCAGATTTATGGCGACCAGGCTTTACCACTCGGACCTGTCATGGACTTGATGTTGAAGTACGCTGTCAGCGAAGATGGCCGCTTACACGGCGAGAAGTACTATCAGACCGTGCGAGAAGAATATCAGACGACTCGCCCGGCTTTCCGCTGGCGTCAGATCGTGGCCTTGGCACGTGTGACCGCCAGTTCATTTGGGTACAATCGCGACGACAAGCATGGCTTCCGAGCCGCAGGGTACGACGAGGCCTGTCGTCTGCTGGGAGTGGATGCCTGACCCTGAATTGACAATCAACTTGAGTGACCTCATCTGCGCTCCGACAAGGCACCCATGACTGCAACAAAATCGCCACCATCCCACGGCATTCCGCCATGGGACATAGCCGAACTTCCGGAACCTCGTCCCCTCGGATTACGAAACTGGGCCAGTTTTATCGGCCCCGGGATCGTCATGATGGGAATCCAGATTGGTGGAGGTGAGTGGCTGTTGGGGCCATCGATCACCGCCAAATATGGTGGGGGCCTGATGTGGCTGGCAACGGTCGCCATCATCGCTCAGGTCTTTTACAACATTGAATGCGGTCGCTACGCCCTGTATTGCGGTGAACCGATTTTTACTGGCTTTATGCGATGCCGTCCCGGACCCGGATTCTGGATCGGTGTGATGCTCGTCCTGAATGCCGCGTCATTGATTCCCGGCCTCTCTTCCCACGGGGCAACGATGATCGCAGCGCTCTATCTGGATCGGCCACCGACTATTGAAGATAAATGGCTGATTGATCCGCTGGCATATTTATGTCTGTTTGGCGTTGCCCTGCCGGTCCTGATCGGGGGCAAAGTCTACAACATGTTACAGGCAGTGATGACGGCCAAGGTTGTGATCGTGCTGGGATTCTGCTTGATCATTGGCGTCACCTGTGTCAGTTACGAGAGCTGGTGGAACGTCTTCAGTGGATTCGTCAAATTTGGCAACGTTCCCGTCCAGGATAGTAACGGCAAAGAAATCGTGGTCAGTGCGATCGGGCACCGCCTGGAAACTGGAGAATGGCCGGTTGTCTCGGTCGCCAGCATCGTGATGCTGGGAGCATTCGCCGGGTATGCAGGTGGAGGTGGGCTGGCAAACTCGACGTACAGCAACTTTGTACGCGACAAAGGCTGGGGGATGGGCCAGCAGGTCGGGGCTATTCCGAGTGTCGTCAGTGGCCACCATGTAACGCTCAGTCATGTTGGAAAAATCTTCGAGCTGACCACTGACAACCTGCGTAAATGGAAGGGATGGTGGCGGTACATCCTGACCGATCAGATCATAGTATGGGCCCCAGGCTGTTTCATGGGGATGGCCCTGCCGGCGCTGTTGTCGATGCAGTTCGCTCGGTATGCGACGATCACAGACGAGCAGGCGAAGGTCGCTCAGGCGATTATCACGTCCGATGGCATCCGGAACGCCGAGTTCTTCTCGCCGACACTCGCAAAAATCCTCTGGATTGTGGCTTTGTTTACGGGTCTGATGGTCATGCTCCCCAGCCAGATGGCGATCGTTGATGACTTCGCCCGCCGCTGGACGGATGCGATCTGGACGGCCAACACTCGCGTCCGCAATACGATGCAGCCTCACCAGGTGAAGTGGATCTACTACTCGATTCTGGGGATGTACATCCTCTGGTCGTTCGTCTGTGCGGTTCTGTTTCAGACAGCACCGCGATTGATGACCGACATCATTGCCAACCTGAACAACGTGGCCCTGGGAGTCACTTCATTTCAATTGCTCTGGGTGAACCATACGCTGTTACCGAAGGTCCTGCGGCCGCGCTGGTACAACACGCTCGGGGTCACCGTGTGCGGATTGTTCTATCTGGGGTTGGCAACGCTGGTCTTTGTGTTCAAGATCATTCCGTTGATGCAAGCGCAAGCGTCAGGCTCCTGAATCTCGGATTCAGCGGCCTTGCTGTGCGGATACTGTCTACTGGGATATTTGGGAACTGCTGATGAACCTGTTTGATCTGTCGGGAAAAGTCGCCGTGGTATCTGGGGCCGCTCAGGGAATGGGCCAGGCGACGGCACTGGCTTTGGCAAATGCTGGGGCGGATGTCGCACTGGTTGACCGCAACTTGAACGGGGCAAATGCGACTGCGGCAGAGATTCAGCGTCTTGGTCGAAAGACGCTGACATCCGACTGCAATGTCTCAGACCCCGTCTCGATTGCCGCGTTGTTTCGGCAGGTCGATGCCCAATTCGGGCGAGTCGATTTCCTGGGGAATATCGCGGGGGATGGCCACTTGGCTCGCCCGGAAGACCTGACCATCGAAGATCTTCATCGAGTTCTGCAGAACCTGGTCGTCGGCCGGTTCGCCATGTGTCAGGAAGCAGGCCGCCGGATGCTCGCTCAAGGGCGTGGATCGATCATGAACATCGGATCTCTGGCCAGTACGACGGCTCTGGGACGCGGTCACATTGCCTACAGCATGGCGATGGGGGCGGTCGTTCAGATGACTCGGGAACTAAGTACCGAATGGAGTCATCGTGGTGTACGAGTCAATTGCGTCACGCCCGCACAGGTCATCAACCCGAGCCTGACCGCTCGTATGGAACAGGACTCGACGCTGGAAGGCCGATTCCTCAAGGGGATCCCAGCCGGGCGACTTGGCAAGCCCAGTGACATCATGGGACTGGCCGTGTTGCTCGCATCCGATGCGTCGGAATGGATCACGGGGGCAATCATTCCGATGGACGGAGGAAACATGGCGATGAATGCCGGTGGAACTCCCGGCCATCAATTGGCGGCAGTCCAATCGTTCCGGGCAGAAGCTCCTAAAACTGGAGGTAGTTGACTCACTTTCAGATTGAGAGAGTCGTGGTTCGCTCCGAGACCCAACGCTTCCTGGTTTTCAAAACTTCTGAGAACGAGACGAATATTCGAGGTGCCATAAAAAAAGCGGCGTGGGTGGCACCTAACGGGAGTAACGATGTTTTGTGTGGAAACACCGGTAGCCGAACTCGTGCGAGTTCGGAGTTGGTTGAAAACTCCTGAATTCTCACGAATTCAGCTACGAATACCGTTACCCGCGTTGGGTGGCACTGGCGGCAGCCTTGGGCCGCCAGTGTTCTTGTAAAGGTAATGCCAAGC
>CAIWEX010000469.1 GCA_903911795.1 uncultured Schlesneria sp. | reverse complement strand
GGTACCTCACAACGACAACAACATCTAACGGCGATCAACGAATCACGAATCAATCAGTCTGTGTCATTTACGGCAACGACAAAACGGAGTTAGGTCGATGAATTCGATACTTTTCACTGCGGTTTCGCTGCTTGGCCTGTTTCTGACTCAGGCTGTAGACAAGCCCGAAGTCGATGAAAGCGCCGAGTTTTTCACGAAGGGGGCGATCCCCAAGCTGCGGATTCAGATCTCTGATTCGGAACTCGAGAAACTGAAGGCAGACAACCGCTCGTACGTTCGCTGTACGATTCACGAAAACAAAACGGTCTACAAGGATGTGGGAATCAAATTGAAAGGGGCGGCTGGGAGCTTCCGTGAATTTGATGATCGGCCCGCGTTGACCTTGAATGCGAACAAGTTCACCAAAGGCCAGACGTTTCACGGCCTCGACAAGTTCCACCTGAATAATTCGGTTCAGGACGAAACGTATATCCACGAATGGTTGTGTGAAGAACTGGCGCGCGGAGCGGGACTTCCGGCGACCCGCGTGACTCACGCTCGAGTCTGGCTGAACGGTCGCGATGTCG
The DNA here is from genome assembly GCA_903911795.1 of uncultured Schlesneria sp. Classification (GTDB taxonomy): domain Bacteria; phylum Planctomycetota; class Planctomycetia; order Planctomycetales; family Planctomycetaceae; genus Schlesneria. The sequence continues at coordinate 1,275 of CAIWEX010000469.1, read as the reverse complement.
GGCTGTATGTCCTGAAAGAAGGGTTTGACAAAACATTCCTGAGCCGTCACTTCGAAAACGGGAACGGCAATTTGTACGACGGCGGTTTCGTTCAGGACATCGATGCCGAATTGGAAAAGGATGCCGGAAAAGGCCCCGACGATCGGAGTGATCTGAAAGGACTGCTCGACGCATGTCGTGAACCGAATCTCGAAGAACGATGGAAGCGGATTGATGAATTGCTCGATGTCGAATCCTTCATTTCCTTCATGGCATTCGAACTGATGACATGTCACTGGGATGGATATACCCAGAACAAGAACAATTACCGGATCTACTTCAATCCCGATGACAACAAGGCCCGGTTCCTGCCGCATGGAATGGATCAGATGTTCGGCGATCCCAACGCGTCGGTTCTGGACCCGCCCGGAGCGATTGTCTCATCAACGGTGATGCTCAATCCCGCCTGGCGCGCTCGCTACCGCGAACGACTGAATGAACTGCTGCCGCTGTTTGATCCACCGACGAATCTGAATAAAAGAGTCGATTTCCTGCGTCGCCGACTGCAACCCGTCTTGAATGCGATTGACCCTCAACTGGCACGCGACCATGCCCAACGCGTCAAGGAGTTCAAAGAACGGATCACCGCGCGCGGCATGAATCTTCGAGAACAGACACAACTCGAAGATCCCAAGCCGCCTGAATTTGACGAAAATGGGAACATGCATCTTCCGGACTGGTACGGCGCGTCCGAAAGTGAAGACGCAGCGGTCGAAGAAGTCGATCTGGAAGGCGAAAAGAAAGCCTACTCAGTGACATGTGGTCCCAGCGGCCGGTGCATCGCTTCCTGGCGACGCAAGATTCTGCTGACTCAGGGAACATACACCTTTCATGCCATGGTGAAGACAAACGACGTCGCGGCCATTGAGGATGAAAAGGGGAGTGGTGCTGGCCTGCGGATTTCAGGCGAGAACCGCACGAACAAACTTGAAGGGACTTCTGATTGGAAGCCCCTCGAATTTGAATTCACGGTCGCCGAAGAAACACGGGAAGTTGAACTGGTGGCCGAACTGCGAACAACGGCAGGTCAAGCCTGGTTCGATCGAGAATCATTGCGGCTGTCCAGAAAGATGCCGCCAGCGTCAGATCAGTGATTACAATTCCCGCGCCGTGAACCATTCGATGCGAGAGTTACGTCAGCATTGATCGCTGTTATCAAGGCTTTCAACTCCAACGGAGTTGCGTCTTAAAGCCCAGGGTTGCTCACGAAGTGAGCTACCCTGGGTCTGGACGATC
>CAIWEX010000468.1 GCA_903911795.1 uncultured Schlesneria sp. | reverse complement strand
TCGGACAACGACTCGTGATGCAGATCGCTCGACGCGGAATCGCGTCTCAGTCGCGCAACTATCCCGCCCTAAAGGGGATTCTCACTGCAGTGACTGCCGGTTTGCGAGGCCGTCGTGATGAGGGATACCGAGTGGAACGCGAAGAGTTCGGCAAGCTGTTGATGACCGATGCCCATCACAGTCTGCTCGGCCTGTTCTTCCAGCGAGAGCGGGCTCGCAAGGCGGAAACCTGGGTTCCCAATGTGTCAGGCAAACCACGGCGCGTCCGCAAGATCGGCGTGATTGGTGGCGGCACGATGGGAGCTGGAATTGCTCACTGGGCTTCGATGCAGGGTTTCGAAGTCGTCATGAAGGAAGTGAATGCCGACTTGCTGAATGCCGGACTGACACGGATTCGAGACCTGTTCGATGAATCGGTCCGTAAGCAGGCCGTTTCGCCAGCCGATGCCGCCGTTAAGATCGGAGCGATCACGGCGACGACCGATTGGCGAGCGTTTTCGGACGTCGATCTGGCGATCGAAGCTGTCACAGAACGGATGGACATCAAGCAATCGGTCTTTCGAGAACTGGAACTGTATTGCCCGCGGCATGCAATTCTGGCGTCAAATACTTCGGCGTTATCGATCCGTTCGATTGGTGAATCGATTTCAGATTCGGGACGGGTTCTCGGTCTGCATTTCTTCAATCCGGTGCACCGCATGCAACTGGTTGAGATTGTGCGTACGGAGCAGTCACATGACGAAGATGTGGCGACACTTGTTGACTTCGTCAAGAAGCTGGGAAAAGTCCCACTTGTCACGACTGACAGCCCCGGCTTTGTCGTGAATCGAATCCTGTTCCCATATCTTGACGAAGCAGTCCGGCTGCATTGCGAAGGGGTTTCGACCAACGACATCGACAGGGCGTTGAAGAAATTCGGCATGCCGATGGGGCCTCTCGAATTGCTCGATCAGGTGGGACTCGACATCGCGGCTCATGTCGCCGTCACCCTCAACGGACTCAGCCCCGAACCGAGTCCCACCGCGGGGGTTCTGCAGGAAATGACATCCGAGGGAAACACAGGTCGCAAATCGGGAAGGGGATTCTATCTGTACGGAAACGGCAAACATCGTGGTCGCGCCGTCAGTTCGACAAAAATCGCTCCAAAGAAAATGTCACAGGACGATATTCGTGATCGAATTATTTTGCGGCTCGTTAATGAAGCAGCCAAATGTCTTCAAGAGGGAGTTGTCACCGAAGCGTGGATGATCGATCTGGGAATGGTTCTCGGGACAGGCTTTGCACCGTTCCTGGGTGGCCCACTCCGGATGTGTGAATTGAAAGGATACGGAGACATCGTCGAAAAGCTGGAGTACTTCCAGAAGACGACAGGATCAAGGTTTGCACCTGCGAAATGGCTGGTCGATCAGATCGAACACCATCAAGCCAGCACAGAGAACTAGTGGCCATGCGACTTGTTTTGAATTCGATCCAGCCGGAACGTGCTAAATGAGCGTGAGCGATTTTGCTCGAAGGTCAAGGAGGAGGTCGCCGCGAAGACACTGCTTCTCCGAGGACTCCGAAGCAGTGGCACCATCTAACCCGTGCCGATTCAGCGACGAAGATCAATAACACAGGCCTGTGCAATACACACATCCCTGCAACATCAAGAAGTGAGGGAATCATGATTGCCAAACTGAACGAAACACCAACCATCGAAATGACGGGCGTGACCCCAGTCTTGCCGCCTGCCATTGCTGGGCGGGCCAGTGAACCGACGTTTGCAGAAACGGCTCTCAAGCTGGGTGGAAAGAGTGACGAAGAAGTTCGTCGCATGGGTGCCGTCGACAAAGCGGACGATCAGGTCGAAACCATGTTTCGACAACAGCACCAGACAGCGAACAGCCCGATCCATCGCGCGGTCTGGGATACTTCTGTCCCCGTTGAACTCTTCTCCTCTGAGCCGTCAGCAGCATCACCACTGGTGGCTCGAGTGATGCGAGAATCGCTGCAGATTGTCGAAGGCCACTTGTACCGAAAGACGTTGCACGATGAACGCCGCAAATTGCGGGCAGAAGTTCTGCGTGACCTGGGTGATGTCGGTTACTGGGGATTACTCGTTGATCAGGGCTATGGAGGGAGCGGAACGTCGTTTTCGCAGTTCGCTCCATTTCTGACAAAGATGGCGCAGTTCGACCCGACGATCGCAGGGTTGGCATCTGTTCACGGATGCATCGGGGCCGTTGACCCGCTGCAATCGTTTGGTAATCCAGAACAGAAGCAACGCTTCCTGCCAGGTCTGGCAAACGGCCAGCGGCTGTCGGCATTCGCGCTGACGGAACCGTGTGCGGGCTCGGACCTGACGGCATTGCGTACGGTGGCCGTCAAGCGAGGGGAAACCTATTACGTCACCGGCGAAAAGCTGTTCATCACGAATGTGACACCCGGACGAATGATCGGCCTGGTCTGTCTGATCGAAGGTCGACCTGCCGTCTTGATCGTCGATCTGCCGAACGAAGAAAACGATTCGTTCCGCCTGAAACAATATGGGTTGTATGCCCTTAAGCACGCTTACAACCAGGGAATCGTGTTCAAAGACTTCCCCGTCCCGGCCGAGAATCTTCTTGACCCCGGCAATGGTGATGGTCTGAGCATTGCCTATCACGGATTGAACCGGGGCCGAGTCGCACTGTGCGCCAACGCTGCCGGAACGATGCGGCTGATGCTCGCGAACATGATTCCCTGGGGTCGGTTTCGCCGGACGTATGGCCAGGCAATTCAATCGCGCGAACTGGTCCAGCGCCGAATGGGTCACCTGGCCGGCCTGATTGTCGCTTGCGACGCCATCACCGAATGGACAGCCGGTCTGCTGGATCGAGGGTACCGTGGTGAGATGGAATGTATCGTTGCAAAGATCTTCGGCAGTGAATCGCAGAAGGAAGCCGCGATTGAACTGTTCATGAAAACACACGGAGGTCGTTCGTTCCTGCATGGGCATCTGTTCGGTGATAATGTCCATGAATTTCTCGCTCCCTGCATCTATGAAGGGGAAGGGGAAATGCTGGGGATGGCCTTCTTCAAGTCACTCGTGAAACATCATGGCCGCGAGTTCTTCGAACCGATCGGCATGGCCCTGGCCGCGAAGGGGATCAAGCAACCCAACATGGCCAATCCGGCTCATCTGTGGGCGTTGAAAGGCCCACTGATGAACTACGGGAAATGGTTTGTCGGTCAGAACCTGCATCGAGCCCATTACGAATTGCCAGACATGTCTGTGAAACTGCGTCAACATGCCGACTTCGCAGCCAACTGGCTGCAACGAAGCGCCCTCGAAATCAGCGGAACGATGAGAAAGTTCCAATTGAAACTGGCAGATAGGCAATGTCGCATGGCCGAGTTGTCCGGCCGAGTTCAAACAGCCGTCGTCATTCTCTGCACAAGCCTGTACGCCGCTCGTCAGAAAAACGGTCTGATCACTGAAGCGGCAGATACGATCTGTCAGGAACTGCGCCGCCGCATGATGGGGGGATTGCCAACAGACCGATACTTCAAACAAACGACAGCACTCGGCAGCGCCGTCGCCGAAGGCCATTTCCCAGGCCTCGACGAAACGCCACAAGCAGAACTGATGATGCCGTACTCAACGAAGTCCTAGAGCGTGTCCCGTTTAAGTGTGGCGTCCCGCGGGCATCAAATTGCTGCGTCTAACCCATGCTTCGACGCGACACGGAAGTGCGACCCGCACTAGTCTCCACGTAACGTCGCGACAATCGGTAGCCGAACCGCAACACGAACCGCAAACGCGGCCGCCAGCATCCCCGTCGCAAAAACGATGACCAGCAGAACCATTAAGGAACCAATCGGAACATCACCACCGCGCCCCAGCAGGTTCGGTGCGACGGCCAGAAGTGCCGAGATTGCGCCGGCCAGCAATCCCCATGTCAGAACAAATGCATTTTCCAAAAGGACCAGTGTTCCCACAGTTCGGGCGCGGTATCCGATGGCTCTGAGTAGAGCCAGTTCAGTCTGGCGTTCCAGGACATTGCGAAGCATGACTGTTGCCAGACCGAAAGTTCCCAGCAGCAAGCCAAGGCCTCCCAGAGTCTGAAAGGTCGACAGATACGTGTTTTGTACGGACAGGAACCGCGCCAGTCGCTCTGCGACGGGTTCAGCATCGAAACCGTATTCGGCGAGTTCCGTTTCCAGGAAAGTTGCTGTGGTATCCGCCAGTTCGGGCGGGACTTCGATCAGGAAGTATTGAAAGCCCTTCTGTTCGGGATAAATCTTGACGAAGTCCGCTTCGTTCATCACCAGGACACCCTGGAAAACACTGTCCTGATACATCCCGGCGATCTTCAGTTCGTGCTGCGGATGTTCTTGATCGGGGATCGGGATCGACTGGCCGGGAAACTTGTGCAGCGAAAACATCAGTGTATTCAAATCCCCGAGGACGGGGACGGCCTCTGTTTTTCGAGGTCCCGTCCAAATCTCTTTCCAGGTCCCCGTTGCAAATGCGAATCGCCCCTCATCAATCAGCGATTGAGGTGCCCCCAGAATTGTCGGAACACGTGTCTGATACAGATTCAGGCAGCTCGCATCTTCACCCGGTTTCACGCGGAACGGAACGACTCGCATCTCTTTCAAGACTCTGGCGGCAGGGGAATCCGGGGCGGCTTTGAGTTGCAGCTTGCTGCGTCCCTCAGCCGTATTCAGGTCGTACAGAATGGGACTGCTGGTCTCGGCGACCAGCGCGAAACCGCCGTTCCCCGACTTTCTGTCTGGAAGCTCGCTGGTCGGATTTCGGCGGAACGCTGCTACTGTCACGATCAGGAATGTGGCCGTAGCGATCATCCCTGCGGTCATCACGCTGCGTACTCGCTGCCGCGAAGCGTTTCGCAGACCGAGTCGACTGATGGCCATCGTGCCTGTTCCACGTACCATGGAAATCGATCTGGTCGCTTCATTTCCTGACTGTACACCCGCCTCCAACCAGCCCGAGAGGAATGACAGGGACGCGACGAGTGCCAGAATGCCCACGCCAAAGAACGCTGCCGCAGCCGGAAGCAGATTCAGCACAGCACCGATCGTCAGTAGCAGGGCCGCTGCAGAACAATAGCCCGCACGTCGTCGAGAAAGCTTTGCTCGAGCCCGGTGTGCCTGCAGATCAATTTCCCTTTCGGTGATCCCCGACAATTGTTCACGCAGACTGAGCCCCCCCAGTTGCCTCAGTCCCCACCAGATGGAAATCAGCGACGCGACAACGGAACCCGCAAACCCGGCCGGAAGACTGACCACTCCAATGTGCAGGATCAGATTCTGAGTTCCAATGGCACCGACCCACCAGTGCGTCAGCCCGTAAATCATCAACTTGGCATATCCAACCGATGCGAACAGACCGATGACACCTCCGGCAATGACGACCGCCAACCCCTCCTGCATCATCTGCCAGCGCACCTGCTGCGGAGAAAAGCCAATCGCTCCAAGCAGGCCAAGATCCCGCACCCGCTGTTCCACTCCCAGGCGGAATAGCAGTCCAATCAGGATCATTGCGGCAACGATCAGAAACAGGCTGAACCCGACAAACAGCCCCGAAAAGTCGGTCGAGCCGTTCGCAGCCAGTAACCCGATTGCTTTCACCGGTTGGAATGCCAGGCCGAGTTGCGCGGGATCAATCTGGTCAAGAATCGCCTTGGTAAGATCCTCCGAGCGGACAGGCTCCTTGCGTGTTGCTTGAGGTGCGAATCTGACAGTTGTCAACGTACCGTAACGGCTCGGCCAGAGACCTCGCGCTGTCGAGAGTGGCAGAAATAGCTTGGGAGTGGCGCGGAACTGGTCCCAATAGTCGTCGTCGCGAGGCGTGACAGCCCCCAGTTCCATATCGAACGGTTTGTCCCAATCCGCGAGTGAATCGACATCGGTGATCCCCTTGACCTCCGGAGTCAACTGGCGATCAATAGCCGCGCCCGACATCTTGACGATTCCGCGGATGAAAAACGATCGCTCTTCTTCCGGCAATTCCCCTCGTGAACCCACCAGATGGTAGGCGATCCGGATCTCGTCTCCGACTTTGACTTTCAGATCTGTCGCCAGCCATTCATTGATCACAACGTCATTTTCACCGAGTTCTTTTGGCTTCTGGCCGACAAACTCGAATCGACCGAAGGGAGAAGAATCCAGTTCCAGCAGATCCAGGCCCGCGACCGTCGAATACATCGAGTATCCGGTTGCGGATGCAGACTTGTGGCGGCTTTTCAGTGTTTGCAACGCGTCGCGATCCTTGGCGACAGCTCGCTTGAGCAGATCTCCGACATCCAGCTTCGGGTTCCAGATCTGATTGGCGAGATACACCATGACGGGTGAAGTCGACAACTGGGATTCCGTCGCCGCCCGCTGAGTGGCTTCGGCCAGCTTGTCTTCCAGGATCATCTGTTCGGACTCAAGCTGCTCGCATCTTAGTTCTTCGTTACGAACAAGTCGCAAGTTGAGGTCTGCTAGTTGAACTTTCTTGCGCAGGTCACCATCAAATGAACTCGCCAACGCCGTCGCCGATTTGAGATTCTCGACGTGGGGACCGCCGACAAACAGCGAATTCACCCGAGCAGGCTTACGGGTCGGATTGCGACGCGTCGCGCGGACTTCTTCCAGCCCCAATCGTTCCTGCAGCACGTGCAGATCCATGAAGACATTCAGTGGTAGCGACTGCGTCGGATTCAACCCAAATCGTGACAAGCCATTCTCTGCCGGCGCGATGCCGCTGACCGTCAATGTGATTTCCTGCGAGTCATTATCTTTGCTTCCAAGCAGAGTATCACGAGGGACTGCACTGGGGATCTCGATCCAGAGCGTCACCTGATCGCCCACCTTCGCATGCAAGGCTTCGGCAACCTGCGTATTGAGAACTACGCCTGTACCAGCCGGTTGCTGGACATTGCCAACATCGATCAGCGACCAGACCGCGTGGTCGATCCCATAGACAGAGACCTGCCCCGCGCGACGCGACGTTCCGTTGGACTTCGCCTGCATTGCCGCACGCATAATGATTGCTGGAGCGACGGAGCGATCCTTGAGCTGTACTTCTCCCGCGAGTTCTTCGCGGAAGAAGCGGGGCCCGCTCAGTACAAACTCGACCTTCCCAAGTCGATCGAATGTCATCTTCCGCAAGCTGGCACGGACCGATTCACCAACGATGAGCGCACCGCCGATGACAGCGGTCCCGACCACAACCCCCAGCATCACGGCGAGGTTTGTCCGCCAGTAGTGCATCAAACTGTTCATCATCAACTGCTGACGAGTCATGCCATCGCCTTGAAATTCCCGGCCATCGATTCGAACACGTTTTACAACTTATTACGTATCGCCACGATAGTCAGCAACGGTCGACAAGACCACTGTTACCGGATTCTGGTCGGTTCCGGGATGGTTCTCGACGCCGAAGATGTTACAGACCGTAGCCGGGGACAGAGCTCAGCATCGTCCCCCGAATTGCGATCACAATTCAAACATGCATCCTCAAGGGCAGCCAAAATGATCAGTGGATGCACAGCGCTAAATCGGACTGTCGCTTCCTCGCATGGTTTGAATAAAGCCGAGTGCCCGGCGTCGCTTGGCTGGTGTGAGTTTGGGCGATGTGACGTTCAGGGACAGTTCGAAACACTCAATTGCTCTGGAATGGTTGTTCTGAGCCAGGTACATCAATCCGCGATTGAAGTGCAACCAAGCGTTGTCGGGCTTCAATCGCAAAGATTCCGTAAAGGCCTGTTCCGCCTCTTCGAATCGACTCAGGCCAGCCAGTGCGCGGCCGCGTCCATTCAATGCAAAAGCCAATCCCAGTCTATCGTCCTCATGACGGGCGAGTTCGATCGATCGATCAAGCGCTGTCAGGGCCTGATCGCATTCTCCAATTTCGCACAGGACCTGTCCAAGCGCGTTGTCGTCGGATCTTGACCAGTCGTCGTCGCCTTCCTGAATCAATTTGTAATCGTCAATCGCCTCCACAAAATCTTCGTTGTACCAGCGTGCCTGGGCGCGAATCCGCAATGCTCTCCAGTGAGGTTCATCCTGTCCCTCGATCACTTCGGTTGCCAGTTCGATCGCTTTTTCGAACTGATTGCTGGCGCACGCGGCGTTTGCCGTGAAAAGCAATTGCGCCGTATTCAACTCTTCCGAGGAAGCCGAAGACAAACTGCGGGCTTCGTTGCGGTCGGCTTCCGCTTTCTCCACTTCTCCCATCAATTCAAACGTCGCGCTGCGACCGATCAATGATTGCGTTGCTTCAGGATCCAATTCAACGAGACGATTGAAATAGTTCACGGCCTCGGGCAATTGGCCGGTCATCAGGTTCAGCTGGGCGCTTTGCCACAACGCCAATCGCTCATTTGGATCTTCGGCAAGAATCTGACTCAAGTCTTCCGTTGCCAGGTCGAACTCAGATCGTTCGATCAACAGTTGCGCGCGATTTAACCGTCCGAATTTGTCCGTTGGATCCAGCATGACGGCTTTGTTCAGGTCTTCCTCAGCGGCGCTCTTCTTGCCATCAATGAGAAACGTAATGGCGCGGCCCGAATAAGCATCGGCTCGGGAAGGTGCCAGATCGATGGCTCGCTGAAAGTCCTCGCGAGCGTTCTGTTGCATTTCCATCTGCAGCCAGACAAATCCCCGTTCAACAATGGCATCTACGAATTGGGGAACAGCGTCCAATGTTCCCGTATAATCCTCGATTGCCGATTCGAACTGGTTTAATTGACGGTGCAGGCGAGCTCGATGGTATCGTGCGAAAACAAATTCTGGAAATTGTTCGATGCAGTTTTCCAATTCGTTCAGACCACCTTCGAAATCGTCTAGAGCAGCCTTTGCAAGACCTCGGACCAACATGATTAGATCGGTTGGTCCCAGTCGCTTGATCGCTTCCTCAGACGCCTGAAGAGACTGGGCGTAGTCACCCATTTCAAATGCAATTCTGCATCGAAGCGAATAGGCTTCACCGCAATCGGGATCGGCCTCCAGCATTCGATCGCATTCTC
>CAIWEX010000467.1 GCA_903911795.1 uncultured Schlesneria sp. | reverse complement strand
GTCGAAATGGGTGGTCAGGGGGCGTTGCAGCTGGCCTACCGCCACGCTCGTCAGTTTTCGGTGGTGGCAGCGATCGCGCCCAAGGTCGATTTCGAATCGTGGTACGGACACGGCACGACATTGGATGAAATCTTCAGCGATCGAGAAGCGGCACGGCAGGCGACTGCGATCCTGCACATCCATCCACTCAACTGGCCCAAACACCAGTTCTTGTTGTGTGATCCAACAGACGTTTACAGTTTCGACGGGGTCATCACTCTGTCGAGCAAACTCTCCTCGACGGGAATTCCGTTTGATACGGATTTCGTCTCGACCCATGGCGGATTCGGCTGGAACTACGCCAATGCGATGGCAAAGCCTGTCATCGAATTCCTGGCGAAAAACCTGAATGCATAGCCGCTGCCAATCTGCGAGCAAATCGCTGGCTCAGGATCGCAGCATCGACTCGACGCGTGTTCTCACCAGATTCAAGTGCAGCCGCAGATTGTAGTACTCCTCCATGTAGCTCAGTGGCACACCCAGATTCGCGATCTGCTGTTCCAGTGACGTCAGTGCATCGAGTGATCGCTGAGCTTCAACCGAAGACATTCCGACAATCGCTCGCTGGTCGATTTGACGGAGTGCGACGTACCAGAGATAGATCTTCCGCCGAGTTCTCCAGCGAACCAGGGGCGGAGTCGCGCGGATCAGTGGCATTAACAATACGATCAACGGAATGATCATCAATTTCATCCGGTCGACGAGCGACGCCAACCAGAATGGAAGTATCCGTTGCAATACCGGGGGGCCGTGACGAAAGAAGTTTTCAGCGTTGTCGCTCAGCGGTAAATCGATGAACGCCGTCGATGGAAATTCGTTCGGGTTCGACAAAAGGTCACCGTGTCGATGAACGCGCGAGGCCGCTTTCAAAAGCAGGGCAATCAACGCCGGATGAAGTGACTTGTGCGCCACCAGGGTCGCCGCAGGTGACAGCAGAACGATGTCTTTCGTGGGAATATTCCTCTTCAGATCGATCAAACCGGCGTGAATCGTCACCGTCGACAGGTGCCGAAAACGCTTCAAATAGGCCTCGGTATTGGCGAGTTCCGCCAGCCTGATCGTCGGATCCTGCATCAGACGTTGAATGTATGAGGCATCGATTGCCGCGACAAAAAAAGCGACGTCGATTTCGCCCCGTTCCAGTGCCTCGGCCGCATCATTTCCGGATTGGGGAACAAAGTCGGCCTGCTCTTCGTCGATGGAATTGGCCTGCAGCAGCTGCCTTGCAATCGCACGCGTTCCACTCCCTTCCGGGCCGATCGCAACTCGCCTTCCCGTCAGTTGGGACAATCGGTCAAGAGTTTCGGAACCGCGATAGAAGATCCAGAGCGGTTCACGGTACAGACTGCAAAGTGAAAGCAGCTTTTCGCACTGAGCGGGGTCGGCAATCCCCGATTGAACCATGCCGACGTAGACGTCTGAATCTTCGTCGCGTAGCAGATTAACGTTCTCGACCGAGCCCTTGGTCGTGCGAATATCGAGTGTGATGCCATCGTGCTTCAGCAATTCGGCATAGCGCTGTGCGAATCGAAAGTAGGCCCCGTCTCTGCTGCCTGTGACGATGGCCAGACGACTTGGCGGCGGAGCTTCGACAAACAGTACAAAACCAGCCACCAGGCTTCCAACTGCACACGCCAATACGGCGGCCCAGGTCCAGTAACCGGTCGATGCTTTGGACTGCTGAACAGACACGATTGTCATCCTCCTTGATTTTGCATCCCACGGTGACCCGTCGTGCGGCCGACCGCGCCGAGTATCCTCCGAAGTGACCTCGGTGGGACACCAATTTCAGTACCGGGGGCTCAAATTCCCTTTATCCCCGCGGTGACTTCAACCGTCATTTCGCCGCTGGCACGTCACCCTGCATCAGCTTGCCATCAATCATTCGCCACAGCGCACTATGAGGTGACTTGTCGGCAAGCATCGCTGGTAGTCGATGTGGGCGAACTCCGTCGTAACATTGAAGCATCGCAAACCGCTTCAGAGAAGCGGGGATTCCGACTGCAGTGAACCCCGGATGCCCGGTCGCAGGGAATGGGCCCCCGTGATTCATTGCAGAAACGACTGCGACACCCGTCGGCATCTTGTCATTCAGCAATCGGCCGACTTTCTGACGCAGGATCGGGGCGATCTGGTCATAAAGTGAATCGTCACTGCCATCATTTGCCGTGTACAGGCAACCGGTCAGGTTACCTTCCAGTGCTTGGGTGACCGAAATGAACTCCGCCTCGGAATCAACGACAACGACCAACGAGGCATTGCCGAAGGCTTCTGTCTGCAGCGCGGCCGGGGATGCAATGAACTTGGTCCCTGTGACTCGCAGCAGTGTATTCTGGCAGCAGTATCCCGCACCACCGCCGCTGGCTCCGCCGGTGACAATCGTGGCACCGTGTGCGACAAGGGTTTGAACTCCCGCTTCCAGATGGTTCTGGACACTGGGGCCCAGCAGCGTACCGACCGGTGCGGCTTGAAATCGTTCGGCAACCTGACGAATCCAGTCTTCGGATTCCGCTCCAGCTTGAACGACCACCAGTCCGGGATTCGTGCAGAACTGGCCAACTCCCATCAGGCAACTGGAGGCAAACTGTTCTGCGAGTGCGGCACACCGTTCGCGAATCGCTCCGGGCAGAATGTAGATCGGATTGATGCTGGAGAGCTCCAGATAGATGGGCTTTCCAACTCGATCTGCCGCTTCTTTCAATTGGCTGCCGGCCGAGCGAGAACCCGTATAACCCGACGCACCGATCGCGGGATGCGAAACCAGTCGCTTCCCGTCATCGTGACTGGTCCGATAGATCAATTGAACGAATCCAGCAGGCATTCCGGTTTCAGTCGCTGCCAGTTGAGCCTCTTCGGCCAGAATCCGTGTCGTCCCGGGATGGGACGAGTGCCCTTTGGCGATGACGGGATTGCCAGCAGCAACTGCGGCCGCGAAATCGCCCCCAGCAACACTATTGAACGCGTATGGAAAATTGTTGGGCCCGAAAACAACCACCGGCCCAATCGGTCGGAGCATCGATCGAATGTTCGGAGCGGAATCAATTGTCGGACTGGTCCACGAGCCATCGCGAGCCGCTTGAGCGGCCTGGCGGAGTTGATTCGAGGTTCGAGGCAGTTCTGCGTCCTTCAACCGTGGCTGAACGGGCAAAGCCGTCTCGAGATTCGCGATCTCAATCAGTTCGGCGGCACGCGCATCGATGCGGTCAGCAAACTTTTCGAGAAAGGTGGCGAATCGATCACCACTCCAGTCGCGGACAATCGCCGCTGCACGGGACGCCGCTTCAATGGCACGCACAACCTCTGCCCAGGGACTGATCGGATATTTACCCGGCAACGGTTCTTTCGTCTTCGGATTGACGGCCTGAAAAGTTGATGTCCCTGCGGAGGTAGTCCACTGCCCGTCAATCAGAACCTGCTGTACAGTCATCATCAAACCTTTCCCGGTGCTTCCACTTCAAACCGCCCCCGACCCGACCGGGTCAGGACCTGGGGCTCGCCGCCAAAATCATACGATCCTTGAAGGCGCTCTGCCAGACAGACCGAGTTCGCAGAATTTTGAAAGCTGGGCAATCCGGTGTCAGGCAGGTCTTCCTAGCAGTTTGACACAACAGGGTGGATTCATGTGTTGTGTCATCGGTGGCGCAGCAACTGGCTTGCGATTTATCTGCGTCGTTGCGCCCGTCAGGTTGAATCGCACGGCAGTTCTGTTGATGTAAAACTCAGCAAAACTCGGCGGTCTGTTGTGTATGTCGGTGCTGAATTGCAGAATACCTGTGCGAACCGAACGTCTTCGGTTCTAACGGCTCGCATTCATGAATGAAAAGGATTCGCTACTATGAAGCAGATGGTTGTGAAGTCGTGTTTGATTGGGTTGCTGATAATTCTGCCGTATTCAGTCGCGACTGCTGACCCAGATCCAAGTCTGAAAGTTGTGATTGTCCGGCATGGCGAAAAACTGCCGAAGAAAATCGATAAGGGGAACCTGTCCTGCGCGGGGCTCAACCGCTCACTCAAGCTGCCTCAAGTCATTGTTCACAAGTTTGGAGTTCCCCACCACATCTATGCTCCGAAGTTGGATACGGGGAAAGACACAGACCATTCCCGAATGTTTCAAACCGCATCGCCGCTGGCCTCGCTTTACAACTTGCCAATCACGACGACCTATAAAGAAGCGGATACCGATGATGCCGCCCAAGACGTAAAGACCAAGAAAAATGTTGTTCTGATGGTGTGGGAACACGGCAATATTCCAGCACTCGCAAAGTCACTCGAGCCCAAGGACGCTCCTGCGACCTGGGATGACGACGACTTCGACAGCATCTGGATCCTGGATTACTCAACAGGTAAGGGAGTCTGGAAGAAGGACAAGGAAGAGATCGATCCGTTGAAGGATCCGATCATTCCTTGCCCCAAAACGAAGTCGTAAGATAAACCGTGTGAACCAGAAGTGTGAAGGCCGAAGCGGATTCGGCCTTCATTGAATTCGCGCTGAGGGTCGGGATACCGACCTCATCCTTTCAGGCGGTAGACCTGACCGGCGTCGATTTGCTTAAATCCGGCTGATTCCAGGACAGCGATGGCTGCCGGGTCGGACTTCGGAGCATGAGCTTCCGCCAGTTGAACCATGTCGTCACGGACCCGTCGACATACTTCAACCAGCAGTGCCTGACCATATCCCTTCTGGCGATTGGCTTCAGAGACGTACAACCCCAGTAAGCCGATTCCTCGAGTCCCCCAGGTCGTGACATAGCGGTCCAGGCCAACCACGCTGATTCTGGCTAATGGAGTACCGCCAGTTCGTGGCACCAGCGCCAGATGCATCGCATCCAGGCGTCCATAGCGAGTCTGCCACCACCAGGTCTTCGGATCGTGATTCAGAGCTGTCAGTCGAGTCGTTCTACGTACGTTGACCAGTCGAGCACCGACAGGGTCAGCGGAACCGACACCCAGCGAACGCTGGAAAACCAGATGTTGCTCGCAGGCGGCGTAACCCAGTTTGGTGAAGAATGGTTCTGCAGCGACGTCTGACATCAGGAAACCCGCCGACTGACTTCCACCATAGATCCCGCAATAAAACGGATCGCGGGGGTCGGCACCGCCTGCAAAGATCTTGGAGGAACCGCGAGAACGGAGGTACTGTTCGGCTCGCCGTACCAGTTCCGTTCCAATTCCCTGCCGTCGGGCACGGGGGTGAACCATCACGGCGCAAATGACCCCGTCATCGTTCCCTAGCGCAGAGCGATCTGCATTGGGCCCAAATCCGGCATGAGAAAACCCGACGACCTCACCATCCTGGCAGGCTAGAATCATTCCTGCCGGGTCAAAATAGGTTTGAGCAATGATCAGTTCGTCAAACTCATCACAACGCAACCCGATCGCAGCGCTGCGTCCCAGTTGGCACTCGTTCCACATCCTCAAGATGTGGGGGGGGTCAGAGTTTTTGAATTGTCGATATTCAATCACGGCGAACGTCTTTGGATGATCAAGACCCAGGCTCAGACGCGTCGACCACCAAAGGAAATCCGTCAGTGTGAATTTGCAACGACTGCAAACTGGAACCGCCATCAAACAAGACAACAGTATTTCCAGGCGACGGTTGGTATGCTAACGGTGGCCAGAAAGTGTCGCAAGGATGTATCGCGCGATCCATGTGGTGTAATCGCTTTTTTCGAAGCACGAATTTGATGAGGAGTTCGTGTGCAACTCACGTCGGAAGGCGTGTTAACTCAAAGTGTCCAAAGGACATTCGCGAAAATGAACCCCCGCGACGGATTCACCGACGAAGAATTGATGGCATACATCGATGAACGTTTGCCGTCGGACCTCGCTGCCGAAGTGGAACGCCAATTGAGAAATTCCGGCCCCCTGTCGGGTAGGCTGGTCGACCTGCTCGAGAGAATGGATCGGGGAGATGTCACCATTGGCGGGATGTGGAGGCGTGGGCGGTGGAGTTGTCCGCCTCGCGCTGTATTGGCGGGCTTCGTCAGTGGCAGACTTGGAGATGGCCTGTCGCAATACCTGAGATTTCATATCCATACGGTCGGTTGCCGGATTTGTGAGGCCAGTGCTCAGGACTTACGCCGGTCAGATGGTGAAGATGAAGGATTGCAGCGAACTCGCAAGATATTCCAGTCTTCTGCTGGCCGGTTACGAAATCAGCAGGGGTAACCTGCTTGCGGCACTACGCTCGCATTTTTACCATTGGGTTGCGAATACAGAATTTAGACCTCGTCTGACCCCGAAAGCGATGGCAAGGTGCAAAGTTCTGACATTCAGCCGGTTTGGTCCAAACGTTTCACGACCCTGTTGCGTAAGGTCGGGCATCTTCGAAGTTCTGCGTCGCAGTTCGCGCGGTGTTCGACGGAATTCCCGATTGTGATGCGAATCAGCAGGTTTCGGAACAATTCATACAGTCGTTAAAATTGTCTTTCATTCAGTGTCCGTTCGAGTTCTGGAAAGTGAGCGGGAGCCCGCATGAGCCAGTCTGGTCAGTCCTCTGAATCTGTGATTGAGATTCGCAATCTGGGCAAGGTCTATCGCGATTTCTGGGGCCGCCCGAAGGTCAAAGCAGTGAATGCTTTGAGTCTCGACGTCCGTAAAGGTGAAGTCTTCGGATTGCTGGGCCCTAACGGCTCTGGCAAGACCACAACACTGAAGCTTTTGCTGGGATTGCTCTTTCCGAGCGAAGGGGAAATCAAAATCCTCGGCAAGTCGGCGGCCGACGTCGCCAAGAACGAGCGGATCGGGTATCTGCCCGAAGAATCGTACCTGTATCGATTTCTAAACGCTTACGAGACGCTCGACTTCTACGGGCGCCTGTTCGACATGCCCGCGTCGGTCCGAAAGGAACGCTCGGAAAAGCTGCTGGATCAGGTAAAGCTTGCTCCTCAGGCTCGCCACCGACAGCTGAAAGAATACTCCAAAGGGATGACACGCCGAATCGGTGTGGCTCAGGCCCTGATCAATGACCCCGATCTGGTCATGCTGGATGAACCAACCAGCGGTCTGGACCCGTTGGGGAATCGCGACATGAAGGACCTGATTCTGGACCTGAAAAAACAGGGAAAGACGGTTCTGATGTGCAGCCATCTGCTGGCCGACGTGCAGGACGTTTGCGACCGGATTGCGATCCTTTACGGTGGCGAATTGAAAGTCATGGGACGGGTTGATGAACTGCTGAAGGCTCAGGACGAGACGCAGATTCTCAGTTCCAAGTTGACTCCTGAAGCCATCAAGGAAGTCGAAGCCGTCCTGAAGAAACATGGCGCGAATGTTTTGAAAGTGGATCAGCCAACCGCAAATCTGGAAGACCTGTTCCTGAAAACGGTTCAGGAAAGCCGGGACCGGCCCGGACACCGGACGGTCAAAGAAGGCGCGAAGTCCTGATTTGGTGCAATCTGGTTTTGCTTCAATCCGCATTCATCATCCACTGACTAGTTTCAAAGGCCTTCAACAGCCATGTCATTTGACGCGCAACCCATCGTATTCAGTGAAGCGCTTATCGCGTGGCTGGTCACAGCCGGCGGACTGCTGCTCCTCATCCTGGGGGTCTCGTTCCTGAGTGCTCTCTCGCAGGGGAACTCGGGACTGAAAATGTTCTCGAGCGAGGCTGGCGGGGTTTTATCCGACCTCATCAGCCTTTCTCCTCGCCGCATCTGGGCCTTGTCAAAACTGACCTTCATCGAAGCGTACCGTCGAAAAGCCTTGGCCGTCTTCGTCGTCTTTGCCCTGCTATTCATGTTTGCAGGCTGGTTCATGGGCGGCGGAGATGGCGACATCACCAATGATCAGGTTAAGGTCTATGTCAGCTTCGTGCTGCGGGCGATCAGTTGGTTGACACTGCCAATGGCATTGGTGCTAAGCAGTTTCGGTATTCCTGAAGATATTCGCGTTCGCTCGCTCCATACGGTCGTCACAAAGCCCGCCCGCCGCCTGGAAATTGTCATCGGACGCGTGTTGGGATTCGCGCTGATCGGGACCTTGGTACTGAGCGTGATGTCAGTGGTCGGCTGGATCTGGATCGTGCGGGAAATTCCTGCCAAGGCTCAGGAAATGCTTGTCTGCCGCGTCCCTGTTAAAGGTGATTTGACCTTCATCGATCGAAACGGCGTCCCTGCTGAAAAGGGGATTAATACCGGCGATATCGTCGACTTCCGCAGCTATATCGAGGGGGCCACCAAGGCACGCGCGATCTGGACCTTCAGTGGTGTTGGCGAGAACAGTCTGGATGCCGAAGGAAATCTGAATCTGGAAAACCAGTTCTTCGCCTTCCGTAGCTACAAGGGGGACATGAACCACCAGTTGCTTTACGACTTCCAGTTCCGTAATCCCGAAAAGAAGATTTCGTTCACGACCAACCCGATGGAAATGGGCGAATTCCGCGGTGTCCGAAACAAGATTTCGCGAAAGCTGGAACGTCCTGGCGACGAGAAGACCTACGACTTGATCAAGGACTTCGTGACCTCCAAGGGTACCCTGACAGTCGAAGTTTCGTGTATCGATCGCGAGCAGTATCTGGGTATGGCACGCCCCGACCTCTTTATCCGTCTGCCTGATCGCAGCTTCGCCGCAGGATACTTCAAAGCGGTCCTGGGAATTGAGCTGATGATGATCCTGGTCATTCTGATCAGCGTCTGTTCCAGTACATTCCTCAAGGGGCCCATCGCAGCGTTGCTGACGTTCGTCCTGCTGATTCTGGGGGGCGAAGATTCGCACAAGTTCATGGATCAACTGGTCACCGGACGATCGAAAGAGAATATCGAGGTTCTCGATCAACAGGTGAAGCAACTGGAGGCCGCATACGTCGAAGCCATGAAGATGCCTGATGGCGACCAAAAAGAAGCGGTAGTGCAGGCGGCAAAGAAGCAGCTCCAGATTAACAGAAACAAGCTTCAAACGATTAAGGACGGGTTCAAAGGAGGAGGCTTCTTCGAATCTATCTATCGTATTTACACTCACATGAACGACACGACGGAGCTTCCCGAAGGGAATCCCGCCATGACCATCATGGTGAAGGTCGATGATCGACTGACCGGGTTTCTGTGGCTTTGCAAACAGATCATTCCGCGGTTGGCAACGTTCAATAACATGTCTGAGTACGTAGCGAACGGGTTTGATGTCCCGTGGGATTCGGCGCTGCTCCCCTGTGTGTTGATCACACTGGGGTATCTGCTGCCGTGCATCCTGCTGGGATATTTTGCTCTGCGTGTTCGTGAACTGGAGTCCAAATGAACGGGTTGACTTCTCAACAGCGAAAACTGACGTATCTCGGTGGCATCCTGGTGCTGCTGATCCCGATCATTGCACTCGGCTTGCCTTCAGACGGCAAAGACGGGACCGGTGGAAAGCTTGCCCAGTTGCGAGCCAGGTATGAACTTGGCGAGGCTGACCTGGGCGATGTCGATCCTTCCAGCGCCACGATGAACCTCGTTCTGCTCGGCATGCGCGGCGTCGCAGTGAATATGCTGTACGCCGATTTTGAAAAGCAGAAGAATGCCAAGATGTGGGCTGAAATGGAGGCCACCACCAAGTCGATCGTCCGCTTGCAGCCACACTTCGAAAAAGTGTGGGAAATGAACGGCTGGAATCTGGCCTACAACACCTCCGCCGAATGGGACGCTGTGCCCGATCGTTACGGCTGGGTGAAAAAGGGTGGGAAATTCATGATCGAAGGGGTCAAGCGGAATCGCAAGTCGACTCACCTTCAATATCACGTCGGAGTTATCTATCAGAAGAAGATCGGGACTGCGGACGAATCAACGTACTTCCGCAAGTACTTCCTGCATGACCCAGATCCGAAGTTCAAAGACGGAGTTGATCATGAATTCAACCCGGAAGAACTCGACAACTATCTGGTCGCCAAGAAGGAATATCGTAAAGCCTGCGATATCGAAGACACAGAACACAAGCCACAGCACATCACGGACCGATCGTTGTTCCGGTCCACGCCAGCACGCTGCCAGTTTGACTACGCTGCGGTTCTGCACAAAGACGGAAAGTTCGGTGAAGAGACTCAGATTGCATGGCAGGAAGCTTTGTCTGACTGGACCACGAAATACGGACAGGAAGTCTTCACGGTTCCGATCGGCGAGTTGGGAAGCGGCCTGAAATTTGATATTCGCATGGAAATGACCAAGGACGAAATCAAGCGAGAAGTTGCCAGCCCGGACGATGTGGTTCACATGATCGACATCGTCGAAAAGTACCGCAAGATGGTGAATTACTATTACTGGCGTACGCGAGGAAAATGTGAAGCCGAGCAGGTCACTTCCGAATCGCATCGCAATTTCTACATGGCAAATCAGGCCTACAAGAATCAGGACTTCATCAAGGCTCGTGACTTCGCCTTCGCAGGGATGAAGGGCTTCGACGACATTCTCAAGCGATCGGAATTCCTCGACCTGCGATCGGAAGAAACCCTGGTGGAAGAATGCCTGCTCGGTGTGACGGTCTGGAAAGACATCTATCGCCTGAGCCAGGAAGAACCCCCTGCCGATTACCCGCTCAAATGGCTGGTAAACGAGTATCAAGGGAACGAGCAGCTCAACAAGAACGTGATGAAGACCTTCAAGCGAATGTATCTCGACATTAACAAGTGAGATGCCGGTGATTTGCTTCTGACTTGCATCCGCATCGTTGGTATAACGCAGGTCGGAGTGAGGCAACGCAGACGCAAAATTCTAAGCCCCTTGCTTTACAGGTTAGCCCTGCAAGACAAGGGGTTTTTGACTTTGAGATATTCTGCACTTGGCGGAACCATTCGGGTGATTACGATTGCCAAGAATGGTAGTGCGGCGTATTCGAGGAACTCGAAGTGCGCTGTATCATGAACATTCCGGTATCGCTTCGTCGTAACTGTCGACGCCGCAAGATCCATCGAAGATGACAAAATCATGATATGCCGTAAAATGCGGTAATCCCTTTCCATACTTTTATGGTCGACTGTTTGTTCGGCGGCAGAGGGCTTCTGGCAGGCAATGAGTCGGTGGGAGTTGCGATGTCTTTCTACCCGGATCTACACACCTCCTCCTTGGTCGGTCACGGCGACCGCCACCGTGCTATCGCGTGGCTGTCGAGCGACCACGTATTCCCTCGCGGCAAGGTCCTCGGCACCTTCGTCGAGGTTCTCAAGCGTCATGTGGCATCGGCCTATCAGCCGCTAGCCTTCGCTGGGGCGCACACCTGCGAGTTGTGCGGAGACTACTCGGCGGCCGGCAATGTTTGGGTTCCGACCTCAGATGTTGTCTACATCGCTCCCGAGATGATCGTGCATTACATAGTCGATCATGACTACCTGCCCCCGGACGAATTCCGGCAGGCCGTCGAAGGCTGTCCGCCTCAAGGCTCCCCCGAGTTCATGCGCCTTCTGGCCCCCTATCTGTCGTACTTCGGGACCAGCCCGCCCGACCCGCTTCCGACTCCGCACCAGCAGGCACAGATCGCAAAGCTGCTCACGACCGCCTTCTATGACATCGCCCGCCTCTGTAGGAGCGGGGATGCCACCGCGGCTGCGGCACTGGCCACTGCTTGTGCGGACCTGCCGTCTGAGATGCACGGATGGGGCCTTTGGTATCGGCACATCTTCTCGCGGCTCGTCCGAAACGGCCGCCCCAGCTATCCGGGGATCGGTGCGTACCTGGATGAGTACAACGCGATTTTCGGTGAGGATACCGACCCCGAGTTGACTGCCTACACAGCATCCCAGGCAAGTTTGATGCGTAACATCAAAGGCGCCGAACCAGGCGCTGCAGCAGACAGCGGGGGCGTCTAGGCTTTCTGGAGTTCACGGCGGGGTGGCCCAGACGTCGCTTTGGACGTCTGGGTTTACGAGAGGAAAATTGAAGTATGCCTGCTCCGAGTTCCTCTTGTGAACCCAGACGCTGAAGCAGCGTCTGGGCCACCCCACCAAACATACCCATCACGGTGTCTGGTGTACTCGCTGGTTTGAAAAGACCGACTACGACTTCGGTTTTAACGAATGGTATTTTCGAGAACAGTCGCATCAGGAGATGTTCCTTTCTTTCGTCCCCTTGATAAACTGGGGCGATCGCTTCCCGGACTGATCGCCCGTCGCAATCGGAAATGCGAATAACACCATGCGCGCCGAGCACGCGATCGGCGTTCCTGATATGGGACATCTCTCGCGCGTGCCGAGTGATGGCAGCCGTTATTTCGCCATGAACGAAACCGAAGCAAAGCGGTGGTGCTACCTCTTCCAGCAGGAACAAGCGGGAACCATCACTGCACCTGAAATGGCAGAGCTCCAGCAACTCAATGACGTCCGCCACAAGGAGTCGTTTCAAAAATGCCCTGTCTGCGGCGGGGCTTTTTCGTACTTCGAAATTCGAGATCAACTCGAAGATCTGCATTGCCCGCGGTGTGAAATCGGATTACTTCGATCCTCGGGTGACATACTCCCCCACCTGCCTCATGAAGTTGATCCGTCAATTCCAGCCGAGCATTGGCTCGGCGAATTTTCGTGCTGGTACTATCCGGTTGGATGCAAATCGTGCCATTGTTGGATCCTCGACCGCGGGTATTACCCAAAGCACTATTCGTGCTGCCCGGGTGTGATTCAATTGGCACTCAAGATGGCAACCGATCCATGCCATGCAGCTGCCGCGGCTGGTTTTCTGTACGAACATCAGGCGACGTTTTTAAACTCGCTTCGTGGTGAGTTCTTCGCCTGCTACGATCTTGAACTGCTGCGCAAATTCGTTGACAACCACGCCTGTTCGGAGCTCGCCAGCACAATTCAATCCATAATTGATTACCGAGCAACATAGCAAATAAGGCTTTGACTTCGCCGGTTGAAGCGGCAAACGGCGCGAACCCCGCGTGCTGATTTCGTGTCTCCCCCGCATGTTCAGCGACGAACGAAATGCTCGCATTGACCACTACGACACGCTCGACCTGGCTGGGTTGCTCGTGCTGGAACGTCATTCGCCACGCGATGTCGATCTGCTTGTGTCTATTGGACGGCACTATCTGAAGCAACACCAATTTGACCGATGCCACGACTACTATTCCAGGGCACTTGCGGTTGATCCTGACGACGGTTGGACACACCTTTTCATGGGCAACTTGTGCTACGGTCTATCGTGCTACGACGAGGCCGCAGCCTACTTTCGCAATGCAATCGAATTGCTGCCCGAAGTCGCATGCCCTCACTGGTGCCTCGCCGACGTGTATGACAAACAAGGGTATTGGGAACGTACTGAGCACCATTATCGCAGGGCTGTTGAAGTTGATCCAACGGACACCAAATCGAAGCAGAAGCTCGAAGACTGGCTTGCCGACAATCGCAGCGCCCGCCAGAATTCGTGAGGAGTCAACTTTTGTCAGGCTGCCTGACGACGGTGACCTATGGGTCTGAGGCCGATCGAGGCGGTCCACTTGATCCGCAGTCAGATCGTTGGTGTGTTGATTGAATGCCCGTTGTTGATTGCGGGCAGTTTACCTTTTTCGTTCTGCCCGTAGATCCAATCGTGTCACGCCTGTACCAGGATTATGCCTTTACCGTGAACGAAGTGGCGTGGCGACGGTTGATCGAGTTGCTTGGTGTTGTTGACGAGAAAGCGGACGACTTTGCTCCGATTGTGGTTTACGCTCGCTTGGATTCGCCTGACGAATGGCATCGCTTTTTCCTCGACGTTCAAGCCGCGTTCTGGGAATCAGTCGACAGTATCCAGGAAGAATTCGCCAACGTCGCAGGCGATGACGTTCGTATCATGGACTATGCCAAGCACGTTGGCTGTTTGCCGCAGCGAATAACATCGGCGGCTGCATTTCAATCGGACGACAAGACATATTTGCGGTTGATTCTTGATTCAGGTGCCGAAGTTTTCCTGGTTCCGGACTCCGACAATCTCGACTCGCGATATCGCATTGCGTTTTCGTCCAAGAAGAACTGACAAGGGACACACACGTTTCGTGGCTTACGATCGTTAATCACGAGATCAAATGCATTGAAGTCCTCTATCGCCCCGATGTTCAGAAGTCGCTTTTTGCAATCTTGCCGTAATCGAAGGCAGGCCGAACGAGGTGGGTGGTCGCAGGGGTGGCGGTGTCTGACCAACGGGAAGGCCCCGAAACGGAGGGCACGCTCAAACTTTCAGGGCCATCCGCTTCGCTCCTGACCCTGCCACCCCGCTGCCAGTCGCAATCGGAAATGCGAAT
The DNA here is from genome assembly GCA_903911795.1 of uncultured Schlesneria sp. GTDB lineage: Bacteria > Planctomycetota > Planctomycetia > Planctomycetales > Planctomycetaceae > Schlesneria. Next base: position 3,943 of record CAIWEX010000467.1, on the reverse strand, counting down.
AACAACATGTACGTTGGGTGGCCTCGGTTGCCACTTCCATTCAGGGAGGTTAGCGATGAAACCAATCAAGACCAAAGTCTGTTCCACGCCGCTGACGACTCGCTGTTACGGGTGTACAGCGTTGCAGTGATCATGCGGGAACGAACGGGGCGTCAATTGGGCCGCAAGTAGGCGCGGCCCTCGATCTTACAGGCTTCCCGGATCGGATCGTAATGAGTCCGCGTGACTGTGAAAGTCATCGCTTTTCTTTCCTTGACGCAGTTCCAAACTTCAATGCGATTTCCGATTTTCGCCAGTTTGAGAACGTTCAGTGAAATGACGACATCCCTGAAGGTTCCGACCTCGTCAACTTCTTCGTCTCCTAAGATGAAATCGACGAGGTCTGAGCAAAACACTGTGCCGGACTGAGAACACAGAACTAATTCATCGCAGCAGATCTGTGTCATGTTTCCATGAGATCCAAGCGAGAGGAGAAACGTCATGGACGTGAAGAAGAAACCCGCGAAGGCGCTCGACTTCGCAGGCCGAGAGTCCCAGCGAGAGGGAGTTCACGACGATACATCATCGACTACTGCAATTCTGACGTCACAGGATAAACAGATGAATCGCAGAGTTTTCATCAATGATTAACTCGCAATTCACATCTCAAGCTGAGGCGCTGGATCTTGCTCTCGAATAAATTTGTAGCTCTCAGTTACGGCAGCACACCGAATTCAGCGCCGCACGGCAGTTGGGAATACGAACGCCGCAGCTGGAACCCGACCGATGGTGCGCAGACGCTCATGGCTGTAGCTCGCGCCTCCAATCGTGAGTTGGGCTTTGATTTGGTCGAATTTGGAATCTGGGCACTTCCGTATGTCTTCGTCTGTCAATTCCGTCGAGTAGAGGGCCCTCGATTGCTTCCGATTAAGCGATACTTGTTTCAGTCGTTGGAACGGCTGCGGATGTGATATCGTTCCTGCGGGAATGGAAGTCGCGGAGAGCTTGAGCGGAGTTTACGCCAGATTGTGAAGCGAACAAGGATCATAGAATTCTTTCAAGGCAGGCGTTGAATTGCTCGACTTAGCAGCAAGAGCAGTCGCTGCAAGCGTTAAAATCCTCGGCGTTTACATTTACTGTGAGAGAGGTTTCGTGGATGAAAGAGCGATGGTTTCGAAGGATTGCTTTGGTGATCGGCCTGCTTGGTATCCCGTCCGTCGTTTCGCAAGTCGTCCGGGGATGGCCGCCCGGCGGGCTCCAGCTCCAGTTTCTTGGCCTGCAGGCGATTGTCGTTGGCGTCTTTGTGGCGTATGGACTCGGCCTGGCATTTCGCACTTCAAGCGACAAGTCGGCCGAACCACCACTGGAATCAGATGTAGATTCTTAAACCTTCATCCGCAGTTCGATTGGAAGCGGCGACGCCGATTTTTGTTGAAACCCCACACAACTGAAATACTCCCGTCAAATTAGCTCTCTGAATGTCAGCACAGGTTCCCATGCATCGAATCTTCCACAGCGACGCGGGTGTCTGTCACGTGGCGGGGCAGTCTGTATCGGAGTCCTGTTTATTCGCGTGCTTTAGATTATTGCCGACTTACCTGCGGTCGAGGACGACTTGCGGGGCTTTGCATCACCCACGCGAGCACAACACCGACTCGTCGATGTCGAACAGGTCACAGGATTGAGGATCGAATAATCCAAGCCGATGACGTAACACATCGTCGCAGCGTTCCAAAGTGCGGCGGCTTAACAATAAGCTGCAGAACTCGTCCTGTTCCATGTGATGCTGCACAATCTCACCGTCGAATGCTTCAAGCACTAATTGAGAACGTCGGTCGAACCCGAAGTCGTGAATCATGGATGCCTCCGGTAAACGGCAGGGAAACGCATCAGGTGGACTCATTTGCGGAGCCGCCATTTCCGACGATTGAAGCCTGAAAAGAAGAGTCGGCACATCTGGCAAAAGTTTACACAAAACTTAATGAATCCTTTGGCATATCTGAATGAGACTCACTCACCATGACGTCCTCATTTCCTCACAAATCCTGAAAGGGCCACCATGTCTGACGGCGTGACTACTCCTGACTCAGCGGCGATTGAGCAAACGGTCGATGCGATTCAGAAAAAGCTTCAGGAGTTAGATGCTTCGTTGAAGGCCACTCGTACGACGCGGCTGGTAATCGTCGGTGGGTTTCTGCTTCTGATTGTTGTCACCGGAGGATTGTTCTACTCGCTGGGACGCCGCGTCCAGGACAAATCTTACCAGCAGGAACTTCTCGCGGCAGCCAGGACTCGGATCGAAAGCAACAGCGATCAGTACATGAAGCAAGTGCACCAATTCGTGGACGACGCAACGCCAGTTGTCACTAAAGCGTTTTACGAACAATCCAAAAAAGACATGCCGTTGTATCTGGATGCCATCAGTCAGGAACGGGGCCACCTGCTGGACAATCTGGAGTCCCGACTGAATGAGCAGGTCAGTTCGAAGTATGAGACGCTGCTGAAGCAGATTGAGAACAATCTGCTGAAAGATTTTCCGGAAGCGTCTGATCCAGTTGTTCACGACCGAATGATAGCGAATGTCCGCCTGGCATTGAACCGGTTGGTGAAGCGTTACTACGCCGACGAATTCAAGCAGGAACTGGCCGAGATGTATGAGGTGTGGGACACATTTCCTGTGGCAGCCGCTCCGGATAAGAATGACGCTCCTCTGGAAGATCAACTGGTTGGATCGCTGCTGGACCTGATGGTCATGAAAGCTGCTGGTGACCCCAATAGAACTCTTATCAATGATGCGGGTGCAGTCGCTCCAATGGTCATCGAAGAATTGCCTTCCGCTGAAGTCGAATCAGCCCCGGCAGATGCGGCAGTTCCTATACGAAACGAGTCCAAGTCGAATTGATTTTAAGTAGGTCTGACTTCATCCATCAAATTCAAATCTCCTGGAGTTTGCTCATGTCGACTCAAGCACCACAACCAGTATTCCAAAGGCTGCAGGTGATCGAAGCGTCGCTAGCCGGGACGACATCGAAACTCGCACGCGGTGCGATATTCACCCGAGTGGTGGGAATCCTGCTGCTCTGTCTGCTCGGCGGCTATTTTGCCTACGGATACAGCGAAATAAAGACTCTGATCGACCCGAACTTTGTCGTCCCGTTTGTGGGAAACCTGCTGGAGGATTCAGTTCCGGAAGTTCGCCGCACGCTGACCGAGACAGTGAACACGTCGGCTCCAGCCTGGGCCGAAAGTCTCAGTACGCTGGCCATCCAATCCGCGCCCCAAGCTCGCCAGAACCTGGAAAACTACGTTCTGGATCAAACCTCCACTGCTTTGGATAACGTTGTGACGGTCAGTGAAGACAACCTGCGCAAGACACTCCGTGAGAATCGTACAGACATGAATCACGTCCTCGCAAAACTGGTGAATGATGAACAGTTTTCTGAAGAAACGCTCGAACTTTTCACCATTGCTCTCGACCAGGAACTGGGTGGCGATATGCGCGACCAAGCTCATTTAGTTCTAGGGACGCTAATCGGCCTGAAGGAAAGGCTGCATCATCTGTCCAACGGGCGATCCTTATCTCAAGACGAGGTGCTTGAACGGCATACGCTGATGACAATCCGTTATCTTCAACTTCGCGAAGCCGATGAGGAATTTGAGGACCGGATCAAGAAGCGGAGCGAACGTCAAACCGCTGTCCCTGGAGCGTCGGCCACTTCAGCCAAAGTCCCGGTCGACTCCGGGAACGTTGATACCGAAAAACCAGCGCCAAATGTTGAAGGGAATCCTGCCAAGGAAGGCCAGAAATCTTAGCTTCGAATACGTCTGACCAACTGACCAGTCTTTGCATCACCCACGCGAGCACAACACCGACTCGTCGATATCGAACAGGTCACCGGATTGAGGATCGAACAATCCAAACCGATGACGTAACACATCGTCGCAGCGTTCCAACGTGCGGCGG
>CAIWEX010000466.1 GCA_903911795.1 uncultured Schlesneria sp. | reverse complement strand
CCGCTGGGGTGTTTAAGGCGGGGGGAGAGTGCGCGCATGATTCGATCCTTTGTCCGTTGTCCTTGGTCCCGCTGGTCTATCAGTCGGCCGGGATCATTCCCGGTCGACTTGTTTATTTCACTCGTGCCAGTCCGCGTGTGACCGACAGTTTCACCAGGCCCATCCGCCGCCGGGATCTGGCCCGGCGGTTGTTACCACGTATTGCTCCTGACAAACCGGACGCTGACGCGATCCGGCTGAGAGGGTTGGCATATTCCGGTCGGGTGTTGGCCCACCCCTGCTATCTGTATCTCGCCACAGGTTCTCGGCGAATCACGACAGGTCGTTCAGCAACTTGATCAGTGGCATGAACAACGCGATCACGATGAAACCGACGATCAGACCCAGGATCACCACCATCAGGGGTTCCAGCAGGTTGACCAGGCCTTCCACCAGCACCGACACTTCTTCGTCGAACACGTCCGAGACCTTGTACAACATGTTGTCGAGTGCACCGGTTTCTTCACCGACGTCGACCATGTTGACCACGATTTCGTCTACCGTCCGGGTTTCTCGCAGCGGAACCGCCATCGATTCCCCTTCGCGAATGGCTGCGATGATGTGTTCATACGCCTTGTAAAAGACCGCGTTCCCGGCCGTATCTCTTGTGATGGCTAGCGCCTCCAGGATCGGTACCCCGGATGCGATCAAGGTGCCCAACGTTCGACACGTTCTGGCGATGATCGACTTTCTGAAGATCATCCCCAGTAGCGGTATGCGTAGTGATAGCCAGTCGACGACGAACGCACCCGTCTTGTTCTTTTTGATGATTTTGATCATCAGCCACATCGCAAACGGGATCGCGGGGCCCAGGTACCAGTAATTCACGACTGCATCGCTGAAGCCGATCAGGACCTTGGTCATATCGGGCAGTTCGGTCCCGAAGTCGTCGAAGATCTTCTTAAACTTCGGAATGATGTAGTACATGATGAAACCGACGATCAGGGTGGCGACGGTGATCACCGCGCACGGATAAATCATCGCACCCTTAACCTTGCGTTTCAGGCTTTCTGCACGTTCCTTGAACTCGGCCAGACGCTGCAGGATGATTTCCAGAGCACCACCCGCCTCACCCGCTTTCACCATGTTCACGTACAGGTTGTCGAAGGCCTTCGGCTGCTTGGACATTGCTTCCGAAAGCGTGCTCCCTGATTCAACGTCTTCGATCACGCCGAGCAGAGAACTCTTGAGCGGACCAGGCTTGGCCTGGGCTTCCAGGATTCTCAGGCTGCGCAGAATCGGCAGACCGGCGTCCTGCAGCGTGGAGAGCTGGCGAGTGAACGCACAGAGCTTCTTGCCGCTGACGCCCCCGATCGAGAAGCCACCGCCACCCTTTTTCTTGCGGGCGGCCGCCTTCTTCTTGGCGTCGACCTGGGTCTTGGCATCACCCTTGGTTTTATCACCCTTGGTCTTTTTGCCTTTGCCTTTTTCGACAATCTTGGTGACGAAGAAGCCCTTTTCACGGATCTTCGACTGCGCATCAGCCTCGGTGGCGGCGTCAATGACGTCCTTCACCTCGAGCCCCGTGTTGTCCATTGCTTCGTATTGGAAAGTAGGCATGGCCGGTCTCCAGAAAATTACTCGATGTCTTCCATCACGGTTTCACGGACCACTTCGTCGATCGTGGTGACGCCGTCAAAGATCAGTTTCAGGCCCGCTTCGCGCAAGGTGGTCATCCCCTGCGAACGAGCGTAGTTCTTGATTTCGTCGACGCTGGCGGCCGAGGTCACCAGGTCGCGGATATCGTCGTCGATTTCCAGCAGTTCGTAGATCCCGCAGCGGCCCTTGTAGCCCGAGTTGTTGCAGCGCTGGCAGCCGCGTCCGTAATAGAACTTGTACTGACGAGCCTGGGCGATCGGCAGTTGCAGTTCCATCAGCAGTTCATCGCTCGGCTCAAACTCGGTCCGGCATTCTGTACAGATCTTGCGGACCAGTCGTTGAGCCAGCACCGCTTCGACCGTCGCGGTGATCAGGAAGGGCTCGATCCCCATGTCTCGCAGTCGAGTGATGGCCGAAGGGGCGTCGTTCGTGTGCAGCGTGCTGAACACCAGGTGGCCCGTCAGCGCACTTTGAATCGAAACTTCGGCCGTTTCGAAGTCGCGGATCTCGCCGACGAGGATCGTGTCCGGGTCATGTCGCAGGATGGCTCGCAGCACGTTGGCGAACGTCACCTGAATATCGGGATTCACGGGGACCTGGATCAGGCCGTCGATGTCGTACTCGATCGGGTCTTCCGTGGTGATGATCTTGGTTTCGATATCGTTCAGCTCGTTCAGAGCGGAGTACAGGGTGGTGGTCTTACCGCTTCCCGTCGGGCCGGTCACCAGCACGATGCCGTTCGGTCGTTTCAGGACCACTCGGAACTTGCTGAGTGTATTGGCGTCCATCCCGATTTTGTTCAGGTCCAGTTGCACGACCGTCCGGTCGAGAACTCGCATAACCACCGCTTCACCGAACAGGGTGGGGAGCACGCTGACTCGCAAGTCGACCGAGTGACCACCGACGTTCAGTTCGATACGACCGTCCTGAGGCATACGGCGTTCGGCGATGTCGAGTTCCGACATGATCTTGATACGGGAAACGATCGCGTTCGCCAGATGCCGTGGCGGAGGAACCATTTCGTACAGCATGCCGTCCGCCTTGACGCGGACTTTGAATTCGTCTTCGAAGGGTTCGAAGTGAATGTCGCTCGCCTGATCCTTGATCGCCAGCAGCAGGATCATGTTCAGCAGCTTGCGGATTGGAGCGGCGTCGGCGTCGTCGGAAAGGTCATAACCGCGTCCCTTGGCGTTGCCGTCTTCGCTGTCTTGTTCCAGTTGTCCGATGATATCTTCGATGCTCTCTTCGCGATCCGCGTAGTAGCGGGCGATGGCGGCTTCGACGTCTTTGGCGTTCGAGACGGCGCCCCGGACGTCGCAGCCGAGCATATTGCGGAGATCGTCGAGTGCCGCGAGGTTTTGCGGATCGGCCATCGCCACAGTCAGGACGTTATCCTTCTTGGACAACGGCATGATCTTGTACATCTCGGCCATCGGTTGTGGAACGTCTTCCAGAACCTTGGGGTTGATGGTGGTTTCGTTGAGGTTGACGACAGGGAGGCCCCATTGTTCGGCGAGGGCTTCGGTCACCTGTTCCTGGGTGACCATCCCCATCCGGACTGCCACCTGGCCGATGATCTCGCCGCCACTCTGCTTCTGTTCTTCCAGGACGTCCCACAACTGATCCTCGGAAAGGTAACCGAGGTCGATGAGGATCTGTCCGAGTCGCCGCTGTGCCATGTTTGCGAGTCCGAAATCCGTGTCGTCGTCTTGTATCTAAAATCGAATCGTCATCTGGATCGATCCGGGGGGATCGAGTCATCGGGTGTCACAAATTTGAGGTGCCAGGTTCCTGAGGTCCAGGTCCCATTGCACGGCCTTGTCGCAGACTCCAAGACCGTGGCGCCCACAGTCTGAACGTCGACTCCAAGACCGTGGCACCCTGAAATACGTGGCCCGAAATACGTTCTATTGTCTCAACTCATTCTTCCTTGTCGCCGTCTTCGTCCTCTTCTTCTCCATCGTCGTCGAGCAAGCCCTTTTTGGCTCGCGCGATGCGGGCTTTCAGTTCGCCCGGCTGGTTTGACTTGGTGACAACATCAACCTCGTCGCAGAGCTGATTCTTCCACAGGTTGAACAAAGCGTCGTCGAGCAACTGCATGCCGAACTTGCGTCCGGTTTGAATGGCCGAATTGATACGGAAGGTTTTCGCTTCACGAATCAGGTTTGCGATAGCAGGGGTCACCACGAGCATTTCGTACGCGGCGACGACCCCCTTCGGTTTACGGGGGAGCAGCGCTTGCGACAGGATGCCGATGATCGCCACCGACAACTGAGTACGGATCTGTTCCTGCTGGCTGGTGGGGAAAACGTCGATGATTCGGTCGACGGTTCCTTGAGCACCGGTCGTGTGCAGCGTTCCGAACACCATGTGACCCGTTTCAGCGGCGGTGATGGCGGCCGAGATTGTCGCCAGGTCTCGCATTTCACCGACCAGGATCACGTCGGGGTCCATTCGCAGTGCACGACGCAGAGCTTCGGGGAAGTCGGGAACATCGACACCAATCTCACGCTGATTGATCGTCGACTTCTTGTGCTGATGGTAGTACTCGATCGG
>CAIWEX010000465.1 GCA_903911795.1 uncultured Schlesneria sp. | reverse complement strand
GCGACACTTCGGGCAGATCTGACTTCGCAGCCTTCAGTTCAGCCGGAGTTGGATAAGCCAGGTTTCGCACACTCTCGTATAGGCCCTGGTACTTGTCAGCCGTACCGATCACTTTCATCGTCGCAGCTCCCTGATCGCCAGTGACGTGCCGATCGAGGCATCGCCAGAGCGCCACCGCTGCCGCTGGCCCGCGATGTTTTCCATGATGACAGTGCAGATACGTCGGACCTGGAAGTTCCTTACTTGCCCTGACCAGGCCGACAAGTGTTTCATGGGAAACACTGCCATAGGTGATCGGGAGATGAACGTATCGCATGCCGTGAACTCGTGCAGCCTCGATATCAGGTTGAGCCCCGTCGACGCTGATGATCGTCTTGATTCCCAGGCGAGCCAGCGTCGCGAACGAAGCTTCCTCGTCGGGCGAACTGCCCGTGTACAATCCTTCTCCCAGCCGATAGACGTTGTGAAGTCCGGCGACATTACTGGGATGGATCTGGCGGACGGAATCAGGGACCGCGGCTTTGACTCGCGTTTCTTCGGGAGCGGATTCGCGCTCCCTTTTCGCGGTCACCACCAATCCGACAGCAAGAGAAGCGATCAGCAGGCCACAAAAGAAGAACATACCTCCACCGGGTGTCGCCTGGTGGTTGGAGGTCGGTGCAGTCATAGAAGTAAAGTCTCGCGTTGGGAAACGTCTGGGACTGAAAGGGGGAAAATACCTGCCTGCAACGCCGCGAAGCAACCGCAGTCACCCGGATCGACCAGTTTCATGGAAAACTTTTCCACATTTTCTGGCACAAGTTCTCTATCTATCTTACTCAGGAGGATCATCTTTCCATTTCGCAGCAGCCTTCAACAAATGCTCGTCCGGCGAGATTCGCAGATACACCAGCGACTGCTTCAGGATTTTCGCGGCAGCAGGAGCCGCCACCTTACCACCGAATGTCTCACCCCCGACCGACGACTGATTGACAACTACCAGCACCAGAAGTTGAGGGTCTTCGACAGGTGCCCCGCAGACAAACGAACTGATGTACTTCCCATGCACATACCCCCCTGCAGGCGAAATGCATTGAGCCGTTCCCGTTTTGCCGAACACATTGTAACCGGGAATTCGTGCCCGTTTGCCGGTTCCTCGAGTCACAACCTCCTGCATCGGAACTTCCACCAGCCAGCGAGCGACTTCCGGGCTGACTGTCGTTTCGCTGATTTGACGGACGGCGGCTGTTGAATCGCTGTTCGGGGGGAGAATGATGCGTGGCCGCAGCAACATGCCGCCGTTGGCCAGGGCTGCGTGGGCCACGATCAACTGAAGTGGTGTCGTTGCCAGTTCATGTCCCATCGGAATCGAACCTGTCGAATATCCCGTCCACTGCTGGAGCGGCCGCAGAATTCCAGGAAGTTCTCCAGGAAGTTCAATCCCCGTCTTGCGACCAAACCCAAACAGATTGGCCGCAGCACACAAGCGATCATTCGTCAGACGTTCCCCGATCTTTGCCATCCCGATGTTACTCGATTTCACGAGGACATCCGTCAAGCTCAACGTTCCGTAGCGATGGTGATCATGTAACAGTCGACGCCCCATGCGGTACTGGCCATGCTCGCAATCAAACATGTCCGATTTATGGAGAACTTGCTGATCCAGGCCATAGCTGACCACAAACGGCTTGAATGTCGAGCCGGGTTCGTAGATATCCGCAATCGCCCGGTTCTTCCATGCGTCTGCTGAGGCCTTCTCGGGGTGGTTCGGGTCAAAGGTCGGTCGGGTCGCCATCGCCAGGATGTCGCATGTCTTGGGGTTCAAGACGATCGCACTGCAGCTTTCCGGTTTCCATTCGGTCATCAGGGCATCGAGTTCACGCTCAGCAAACAACTGGACCACCAGATCCAGCGTCAATTGAACGTTCTGGCCAGGCAGCGGAGGCTCTTCGATGTCATCCAGGATCTCGATGACGCGTCCTCTCGAATCGCGCGCCAGCTTCCGCTTACCTTTTGCACCTCCCAGAAGATGATCCAGCCCCTCTTCGATGCCTCCGCGACCGACGCCATCAATATCCCGCAATCCAAGGACATGTGCCGCGACAACTCCCTGCGGGTACTCGCGCCGATATTCATCGCGAAATCCCCAGCTGCCGGTGGGCAGTTTTAACTCTTTGACCTTGTCGACTTCGGCAGTGGTCAGACGCCGCTTGACCCACAGAAAATGACGATGCCGTTCTGCCATCTTTTCGAAGAGTGAATCCGCCTGCAGGTCCAGGATCTCTGCGAGCGAATTCGCGACCGTCCACGGCTTGGAGATTCGACTGGGGACGACGTACAGGCTTCGCATCGTCAATGTCGTGGCGACAAGGCGTCCCTGGCGATCGACAATGTCGCCCGGTCGAGCCATCACTTCCTCAGCAAACTCGCGCTGCTGTTCTGCTCGATCTGCAAAACGGTCCTGCTGCCACCACTGCAACTGAACCAGTCGCAGAGCCAGAACACTCCAGACGATCCCAATGACCGTCACCACAAACCGGGCGCGGTTTAATATGGGGGTCGTTGGTTCAGGAGCAGAAGTCATCGCTGGCAGACCTATTTGCGTGTGGCAGGACGCTGGCGAGAGGAACGATTTTCGGCGGGATTCCAATTCAGGAGCGGAGCCCGACGCTCATCAACGCGCTGTGGCTTCGGCGGACGATAAAGAGAGGCATCACCTCGTTCGAGGGCCTCAAGCAGTTTCGCGGGTGTCCCCAGTCGTTGAGACTCCAGCCGCAAGGCCACCTGCTTTTCCATCAACTCGGCCATCCGGTATTGCTGCTGGCTGAGTGATCGCTTCAGTGCCAGATTCCGTGTCTCCAGCGCAGTCCCGGCGAGTGCCACCGAGACCACGAGCAGGAGCGCGGCACCAAATCGAAAGAAAATCACGGCGCATTCCGACGGAAGCGAATTGTCTCGATACGTCACTAATCCTGGAATGCTGTTCTGAGAACTGTGAGTCGCGGATCGACTCACGTGCGCACCTCAGTCGTTCCGCGACGGAGCGTATTCAATCGTCAGGCCAGACACTCGCAACAAGATCTATCGGAAGGTGCGAGGGGTTCCCACGATATCGACCTGGCTGGCATCGGCAGGAAGTTGCAAAACCGTGCCGATCTTGAGCGAATTGCCGTCTGTAAGGACTCCGCGGTTCAGTTCGAAGACCTGAACCCAGCGTGATGAACGTCCCAGATGCTTTTGAGCGATCCCGCTGAGCGTATCTTCCTGCCCGACTCGATACATCGGAACCCCGTCATTTGACACAAAGAACCCAGGCTCACTTTCCGTTTCGACGGTCGCTCGACTTTTCGATGTGACGAACGCGGGTGAGGCTGCAGGAGTACTGGCGCTTGCCGTCTGGACTGGATCGATCGCTGCGGGCTTGGGAATCAACTGTGGATAAGCACGATCCAAAGCTTCAGCGGACGGAGTCGCAATGGTGACACCTGGCTTCATTCGCTTGGGGTCGGGAATCACTTGAGCATTGTGCTGGGCCAAGGCCATGAAGTATCGACCGGTTCCATATTTCTTGCGGGAAATCGTCCAGAAGTTTTCGTTCGGTTCAATCTGGTAAGTATCGCCAGCAATCAATGGCTGAGCGGTTGGGCGGCTGCCGAAATCCTCGTCGATTTGACTCACTGGAGCGGGACGCGAGGTCCGTCGAGTTGCATCACCATTTGAGACAGGTACGGCTGGCCGAGCTTCCGGGAACGCGTTTGCTGGTTTGTCTGTTGGTGTCGCGGGACGAAACCCGCCAAATCGTTCATCATTCGTTGCTGGTCGTGATGGAGCTGATGGAATCTTCAGTGTGGGGACTTCCGTTTTCGCCGGGGGCTGATCGAAAGCGGCGTCGATGGCGGCTGGTGCTTTGACCGGTGCGGGATCAGGCTGATTCTCGAACCCGAGCACGGGGGCTTCAATCTGGGGAACGGCTGCCGGTTTTGCGGGAGTTTGAACTTCCAGATTATCGTTGGAGAATGGATCGCTTTCCGAATCCTGCTTTAATGCAGCCGCTTCAGGGCCAGCACTCGGACTGGAGGTGTTGGGCCGTGCCGCGACAGGTGCTTCGAACGGATCATTGTCTGAGACTTCGATCGGTTCCGCCGCCGCCTTTCGAGCATCAACGCTTCGTGCTGGCGGTCCAAAACTTGGTTGAGATTCTTCGACTTGGGCCGTCGGAACCGGCATCGGAATTGGCTTTACAGGTTTGGCTGCTGGTGCCGAGTCAAAGGGGTTGAATTCATCGGCAGCGGTCGTCGGCTCTGTGTCGGTATTGTTCGTCGCAGTTTCAGGAATCGAATTTCGTGGCATCGGTGCAGGCATCTTTGCCTGCTCGAACGTATTCACAACCGTCTTGCGAGGTTCAGTGGCGGTGGGAGTCGCTTCAATTGCAAAGGGATCTCGTTCGGCCGGCTGTTCCTGTGGGACCTGCTGATCCTGCGGGGCCTGCTTCGATGCCAGGGGTGTTTCGTGAGCATCGTCGGGAATTTCTGCGGGTTCTGTCGCGACGGCCGGAACGACGCGTGACTTCGCGGGGACATCCTCGTCAGCGAGAAACGGATCACTCGATTCAGTGTTATCACTGGGCGTGTCCGTCCCCTCGGATGGCTGGGGAATGTCCTGATGTGCCATCGCCGAGGCCGGGGGATTCATTCGCTTATAGACCATGAAGCCGAATACACCCGCCAGCATCAGGATCATCAACAGACCCGCTTTGGTTTCACGCGTCATGATCGAGGCTCCTTCCTCTCACGTTCTCAATCTCGCCCGACATTTCCGTATCAGGCTGCCCGACACCCAGCATCGAGCGACATCCAATGCTTATCCAACTTTGCGAGCCACTCGCAATTTTGCCGAGCGGCTTCGCGGATTAACCCGTTGTTCCTGATGCGAAGCCACGACAGGCTTGGCGGTCAGGGACTCCCACTTGTCTGATTTGCGAAATTCTTGCTTAACGATTCGATCTTCCAGTGAATGGAACGAGATCACTGCGGCCAGTCCTCCGGGACTCAGCGACGCATAGAGACTCGATTCCACCCCTCGTTTGACATGTTCCAATTCTTCGTTGGCGGCAATTCGCAGTGCCTGAAAGACGCGGGTCGCCGGATGTTTATCCCCTGGTTCACGCCGCTTGATCCCCAGGCAATCCGCAATCCCGTTCGCCAGGTCCATCCCTGTCACGATGGGGTTCGACTTCGCTCGACCTGCCAGGTAACGTGCGATCCGATGCGACTCCGATTCTTCTCCAAATTCCTTCAGCCAGTATTCCAACTCATCGACCGTGGCCGTTGCCAGCAACTCTGCAGCCGACTTTCCTTGATTGGTATCAAACCTCAAATCCAGCGGCCCTTCCGACGTAAACCCAAATCCTCGCGAACTATCTGCCAATTGATCGGATGACAGGCCAAGATCCAGCAGCACTCGATCAACATCTTTCAAACCCAAACTGGCCAGCACCGTGGGCAGTTCCACATAACTGGCCTGCTTCAGAACAATCCGGTCCGAAACAGGCAAAGCCGTAGCAGCCAGCGACAGCATCATGGGATCCCGATCAAGACCAATCAGCAACCCGCTGTCACCCAGTCGTGAAGCAATTGCACGAGAATGTCCACCGGCACCCACCGTTCCATCCACCACCCGCAGGCCGGGTTGTAACTCCAATCCCTGTATCACTTCACGCAGCAAGACCGGTACATGCACCGCCACCCGATCTGACATTCGCCACGCTTTGCAAGAAATGGACTCAAGTTTTCGACCCATCGCACCGACAGGTCCGCTGGAGCTTATATTTGGAAAATCAAAATGAGGAAAGATCAGGTTGGCCCCGATCGATTGTTTCAAGGAGACGAAGTCACCAGAGGTCGAAAACATTGACAACCTGACTGCAGAACTTCTTGTCGCGCAGCGACCTCGGTAGCCGAAGCGGCAACCGAGGTCTCCCAGCGAAGAACCCGAAGCCTGCGAGGGCAATGCCGGGCTTCGCAGGGTGGCCCCGGTTGGCTGCTTTGAGCCTACCGGGGTGGGTGCGTCTGCAAGTGAGTGTGGTTAGTGAGGTGCAAGTCCTCATCAGAGTCAACGCTCTCCGACTCTGTAATCGACTGTTACTGCGTCGCCGCGAGGCGAGGTGGGGAGCTACAGGAGG
>CAIWEX010000464.1 GCA_903911795.1 uncultured Schlesneria sp. | reverse complement strand
CGTCCCACGTCAACGAGCACGATTGACGCTGTCGACACGGCTGGTCGCCATTACCACATTGGCATTGCTCGTGTGTGGAACGATCGTCCTGCTGGCGATGGAATGGAACAACCCGGCGCATCCCACGGAACTGAAATCCCAACTGGCAAATGCCTGGTTTCACTCAGTCACATTGCGAACGGCGGGATTCAACACGATTGACCACGGTCAACTGACGGCCGCGAGCAAGCTGTTTGGAATCATGTTGATGTTCGTCGGTGCCTCGCCCGGATCGACGGGTGGTGGAGTGAAGACCATCTGCCTGGCAATCTCGATCCTGACACTGCGAGCGGTTCTGCGCGGTCGAACCAACGTTGAAGTGATGAAGCGGACGATCCCCGAAGTGCAGGTTTATCGAGGCCTGGCGGTGATCGCGCTGGCACTAACAACTCAGATGATCGCGTCGCTGCTGGTCGTTTCCTTCGAAGGTCAGCCGCATCTGGTTCTGGATCACCTGTATGAGGTCGGCAGTGCCCTGGGAACCGTCGGGGTATCCACCGGTGTCACGGCCAGCCTGCAATCTTCATCACGCCTGGTCCTGGTCGTGACCATGTTCCTGGGCCGCGTCGGAGCCTTGACACTGGTCGCAGCACTGTCCGGCAGCAGCACGAAAGCAAACTACGAATACCCGGAAGAACGAATCGTGCTGGGTTAGGCTGAAGCGGTTGGCCTTAATGAGTGGAATCTCACAAAGTCGCAGAGTCACGGAGAGTTCACCGCATTAGGTTATCAACCGTGAAAACGATGCCGCAGGAGAGTTCCAGTGGAAGATTCAATCCAGCCCAATGAACTGCATGACTGGCTGGCACAACTCCGCGATTTCAGATCTGATCGCGAGTCACGCGAGAGTCTCATCGCGAGGATGCGGTCGATTGGCGCAGCCCGCCTGTTCCCGATATTGGGGCGCTACCTGAGCGACGAAGACAGCGAAGTTCGTTGCCTCGTTGCTGAAACGCTATTTCGGATTGACCCGTCGGCGAGTGTTGATTTGCTTTTGCCATTACTGGACGACCCCGAATGGGTGGTCAGGGTGGAAATCTGCGGGTTGTTACACGACATCGCAGACCAACGTGCTATTCAGACGCTTTTGGAAAAGCTGAAGTCAGACCCGAATCCGATGGTGCGTAACACCGCTGCATACGCACTTGGCGGAATTGGTTCGCCAGATGCAATTCCCGCCTTGATCAAAGCCCTGGATGATGATCACGAATACGACGAACTTGGACATTCGGCAACCAGTTGTGCGGCAACGGCTCTCGACAAGATTCTTAAGACGAACCACACGCAAATCGCGTTTCCGAACGGTCTTTGTACGATGCAGCCAAACCCAACGGACCTTGGCAGATTGAAATCTGAAGCGATGGACCTTTATCGCAATCAGTGATTTATTGCGGACCAACTGACGTTCGATGGCGGATTCATGCCAGATATTCAAAAGCAATATGACTTGCGATTCCGAAGCAAATCACCGAAAGGCCGAATCCCAATAAAACTCCAAGTGCCACAAGTCGATGATATTCGTACGGCTCCAATCGTTCTCCACTCAACGCCCCAATCAGGCCACCAATGAAGGGCGACGTGAAGGTCCCAAAGGGTGCAACGAGAAACATCGGGAAAATGACATCATGGTCGCGGATCATGAAGCCCATTCTGATGCGAACGACCATACAGTAGGCGGCAATAGCAGTTGCAACAGCCAGCAGCGTTACACAGCCTTTCCTTGCCCTCAGATCAACGAACGCGTCCCGACTGTCGTAGGGACGGTGTTCATTTGCAACTCGGGAATCGCCATATCTCAGCAGCGAGATCATAACGTGCGAAGGACACGCCATGAACCTCACGCCCGCTTCGCTCAAGACGCTAAGACGCAAAGTTTTCAAGCATTCCAAATATCACCTCTCCCAAACTTTATCTTCCCTTTGCGTCTTCGCGCCTTTGCGTGAGCCCCTCTTCCAGCCGGCGGCATGGCACGTTGGGGCAGGAAGGCTTGGCACATCAGGCGTCGTCGAATTCCAGCATCACTAGCGAGACGTCATCGCTGAAGGGACGGTCTCCGCGAAACTCGTCCAGTCGATGGATGATTTGAGCGACCGCCTCTTTCGGAGGGGCGGACCGTGATTCCAGGAAAGCCTCAAGCAGCCGCTTTTTTCCAAACAGTTCTCGTTGGACGTTGAAGGCTTCTACAGCACCATCGGTGTACATGAACAGGCGATCCCCTTTTTCAATGGGACACGTGTGCAGTTGCCAGGTAGCGGTAGAAATGGCACCGACCATGAGTCCATCCGATTCAAGCTGAACCAAGGTTCCATCATGTCGCAACAGTAGTCCCGGTTCATGACCGCCGTTGGCGTAACGGATCTGGTGTTCGAGCGGTTGCCAATGGACAACGAGCATTGTGGCAAAGTCTCCCGGCATCACCACGGCACCGAAGTTTTCATTCAAAGCAACCAGGATCTTTTGCGGATCGTTCGTTTGTTCGGCGGCCTGATGAAACAAGACTTTTAACATGGCCGCCGTCATTGCGGCGGGGATACCATGGCCGGTCACGTCAGCAATGCAGAAAATCCATTCGCCGTTCCGTAACGGGAGTGCGACGTGATAATCCCCTGTCACTTCGGTCGCCGGCAGAAAGCGACGTTCGACCGTCATGCCGGGGATCGCAGGCCACGGTGGCAACAGATGCTGTTGCAGGCGGCGGGCCTTGGACATCTGCTGCTGGACCTCTTTGTCATGCGACGCCAACCGGGTGCTCATCGTATTGATGGCACGGCCCAGGATGTCCAGTTCGGCGGTCCGATAGCGTGCAACCTGTGTCCCGAGGTTGCCTGCTCCGATGGATTCCACCGTGCGAGACAATTGCTCCATCGGGTTGACGAGAGCTCGATAGAGGATGAAGTCGACGATCCCCATGGCCAAGAGACCGGCGAGGACCAGGACCCCAAGTCGTTCCAGAGTTTCATAGCCAATTTCCCGCCGGATCAACTCAATTGGTTCGGCAACGTAGACGCTGAGTCCCTGATTGGAGCACATTGCGGCGGCAAATGTGGTTGTCTCCCAGGTCACCGCGGCGCAGTCGGCTGGTCTTGTTGCGAGTAACTGCTGGAAATCGGAATTTTCTTCAGGTCGACGACCAGTTCCGCGTGATTCGATCGACTCATCATTCCATTCCACCTGCAGGCGGTGATGCGATGGCCCGACGGAATCAATTCCCGCCTGAACTGAATCAAGCAAACGCTGAATGGCGCGACGATCGATCTGGTCGAGTGCATTCAGGGCCGCG
>CAIWEX010000463.1 GCA_903911795.1 uncultured Schlesneria sp. | reverse complement strand
GGATCAAAAGCGGATCGGCAAGGATGAGCCTGCATGTCGATAGAATGTCGCCACAGACTGCTGGATCGAGCATCGGTCTGGTAATGGTGACGGTCTTGACATGCACATTCTTCACGTCCGTCGCATTTGCCGAAGATGATTCGCCTCGCAAAGACGCTCGTGAATCGACGGGTGCAATCAAGCTCCCTCCCAGAAGTGGAAATGATACCGCAGGGAAATTAAAAGCGAGTTCCTCAAGCGGCGGGCTTTGGACGACGGTGCTGTCACTGTCAGCAATCGTTGGAACACTCGGCGTGATCGGTTACTTCGCGAAGCCGTACCTTGGCAGCCCTCGAGGATTACCTGTCGATGCTTTGGAACTGCTCGGCCGCCGCGCGATCGAACAAAAAGTTGCGATCCATCTGATTCGCTGCGGAACCCGAGTGCTCGTCGTTGGAGTCTCACCCGAAGGAGCCCGAACGCTCTCAGAAATCACCGACCCCGCGGAAGTTCAGCGACTGGTTGATGCCTGTCACGCCCCAACAGAAGCGAGGTCGCTGTCGTCGTTCATCCCGCCTCTCGGCAGTTCGCGAAACACGCGTGCGATGTCCCCACACGAGGACCCACACCGTGGATAGCCGTCTGCTCTTCCCGTTGATGCTGTTCTGCATAGCGCTGACGTTTGATTCTGCGGTGGCCCAGGACCGTCCAATTCGTGGTGCCAGGCCGTTTGAGGAACGAGTGATTCCTGACCAGCCCGCACGGCTGCCCGGCGCGGGACAGGTGGAGCCACTGGTGGATGCCAATGTGGTCCCGAACCTGCAGATGGCCTCACCCGCTACCGTCGCGACGTCGCTGAAGTTGCTGGTCGCTGTCACAATACTTGGACTGGTTCCATCCATTTTGATGATGACCACCTGCTTTGTGAGATTTACCGTTGTACTTGGCTTACTACGTCAGGCACTGGGAACTCCACAGGCTCTGCCGAATCAGGTACTGACGGGTTTGGGAGTGTTCCTGACCTTTCTGGTGATGGCTCCTGTCTGGCAGCGATGTTACGACGACGGAATCCGCCCCTATACAAATCCTGCTGCGGGAGAAAGCTCACTCGACGAAGCGACCGCGTTTCAACGGACAGCCGCTCCGCTACGAGATTTCATGGCGAAACAGATCGATCGCGCAGGGAATGCGGATGCAGTCTGGATGTTGATCGATTACCAGCGCCCTGATGAAAAATCGCCACTCGCATCGAACTGGCAGGAGCCGAAGAGTTATGACGATGTTCCCCTGAATATTCTGGCTCCGGCATATCTGCTCAGCGAACTGAAAGTCGCTTTCCTGATCGGTTTTCAGATCTTTCTGCCGTTCATCGTCATTGATCTGGTGGTCGCATCGCTGCTGACAAGCCTGGGTCTGAACATGCTTCCGCCATCGATGATTTCTCTCCCATTCAAGCTGCTGCTGTTTGTCCTGATTGATGGCTGGTTCCTGACCGTAGGGATGCTGCTGGAAAGCGTACGCTTGTGATGACAACCGATACTGCCATTGAACTCTGTCGATCCGCAGTGCTGCTGGCGTTGATGCTTTGCAGTCCACTGCTCCTGGTCGCAGTCGCGATTGGCCTGATCATGGGACTGCTGCAGGGACTGACACAGATCCAGGATGCTTCCCTCACGTTCGTTCCACGATTGATCGCCCTGGCCTTGGTCGTGGTATTGCTGCTCCCCTGGGGATTAAGTCTTCTGACGGGGTATGCCGTGGACTTGATTCGCGGTATTCCGGGAACCATCTGAACGCGAGTGCTACGACGCCCATGGATGGATTCTTTCAGCAATGGTTCGATGACTCTTTCCAGCAGTTGGTGCTGAGAGAAGATCTCGTCGAACGTGCGCTCGTGTTTGTGATGGTGGCTGTACGACTGGCCGGATTTTTCTGTGTCGGCCCATTGCTCGGGCAAAAGGTCGTTTCCTGGCCGGTACGCTTTGGTCTCGTCGGCCTGTTGACGTTAATTGTTGCTCCAGGACTTCCGGGTGCTGACCCGGCGAGTTCCCCGGTGATTCAGACGTCACACGAGAGTCCTGTCGCGATGCCTGTCGATGCGTCACCAGCGAAAGATCGTTCGCTGGACATGGTTACTGCGATCATCCGCGAAGCTGTGATCGGGGCGTCGTTGGGATTTGCCGTGGCGATTTTCCTGGTTGGCTTAAAGCTTGCCGGGGAATGGCTGGATCGTCACAGCGGGTTGGGGATCGGTAGCGTGATGAACCCGGAATATTCCGGTGGAGGTTCGGCTCCGACCGAACTGCTCGCCCTGTTTTGTCTGGTGACGATGCTGGTGATGCAGCCGGTCAATGGCCATCTGCTGGTCGTGCGAATGGTTCTCGACACGTTTCACAGTATCCCCGTGGGTTTCGAGACCGCATCTTTTTCGGTCCTGGAATTGACTCAGGCCATGCTGCGTCAGGCGATGACGCTGGGGTTACGGATTGTCATGCCGTTTGTGGTCGTGATGTCACTGCTCGACATGACTCTGGGGTTTGTACGACGCTCATCACGTATCGAACTTGCACCGGCGGCCTATGCATTTCGAACGGCAGCGGCCATGTTGATTCTGGTGGCCACTCTGCCAGGGATTCCAGAAACGATCGCGATATCTGTGAATGATTCCATCAAGAGTCTCGGACAACTCTTGTAGTCGGTTCCCGTATCACAACTTATCGAAATGAGCCTTAGCAACGATTGAGTCGGAAACGATGGATCAGGCGGCGGACGAATTTGGAGATCGAACAGAGCAGCCGACCGAGCGGCGTCGGCGCGAAGCACGTGCGCGCGGCGAGATTGCTCGCAGTTCAGACATTGTTTCGTCTGTTGTTCTGCTCGCCGCCGGGATTGCCCTGTGGTGGATCGGCCCCCAGTTGAATGTCGCATTCGCAGACTTACTGAAGTCCGGCCTGACCACGGTTTCAACTACGTCGGTGGATGCCCAGTCGGTAACATCGCAGTTGCAGCAGATCCTGGTCCGACTGTCGTTGCCGGTAGTGTCAATCCTGCTGACCATCGTAGCGGCTGCGATCGCGGCCAATCTCGTTCAGTCTGGATTCCTCTGGGTCCCTGGGGCTGTTTTGCCAAAACTGGAACGGCTCGATCCCGGTCGGACGCTGTCACGCTGGTGGAGTCTGAATGCCTGGTTCAACCTCTTTGCAGTGATGGTCAAGTTAGTGGCATTACTCTGTGTGCTGGCCATTTTCCTTCGAACACGACTGACCTCAGCCGGCCCGCTGATGGAAGGATCACCACCCGTCATTTTGAATCTGACCGCACGACTGCTCGGCGAATTTGTGATTGTGCTGGCCGTATCGCTGCTGGTACTGGCAGTCCTGGACTATGGTTACCAGTTCTGGAGTCACGAACGCCGGTTGATGATGACTGTCGAAGAAGTTCGCCGCGAAAAGCGCGAAGACGAACGCGATCCACGTCTGAAACGTCGACAACGCGAAGTCGCGATCTCCGCCTCACGTTCTGTCTCGCCCCTGTAGTCAGCTCACATCTCGGAACGGGTTCAAAGAGAACAGACGTCTGATGCCAATTCAACTCGATGAATCTTCGTCAGGAATCCTGCTGCAAGTCAAAGCCCAACCAGGGGCACGTCGGAACGGTGTTACCGGCGAACATGCCGGAGCACTCAAGGTCGCGGTGACTCAGGCCCCGGAAAAGGGGAAGGCCAATGATGCCATCATCGAAGTGTTGGCCGAAGCACTCCATCTGAAACGAAACCAGATCGAACTGGTTTCAGGCATGACGTCGCCGCAGAAGAAGTTTCTGGTCACAGGCATTACGCGGCTGGAACTCGAAGAGCGAATCCGAAGCATCCTGTAGCCCGGTCATGAAGCTCACGCAAAGACGCGGAGACGCAAAGGTAAGAGGAGGAAATCAAACCCTTGTACGTCACCGAGCTTGCGACTCTTCGTTTTTGACCTGTTTCACAGCGCAAAAGTGCAACGGTAAGTATTTATCTTCTTACCTTTGCGTCTTCGCGTCTTTGCGTGAGATTCTTCGATCATTACCACAAGAGGCCTACGTCGATGCCAGTACCGGCGACGGCGCGTTGGGACGGGATGAGCCTTTATCTGCCGCGGTGAGCGCGATCACCGCTTCGACCAGCATCGCCAGTGCCAGCACTACCAGCAACGAAGAAATTCCCAACAGGATGTACGTGATCGGTTGAACGTTTGGCTCTGAAACCTGCTTGATGTTCACGAGGATCATTCGAATCAACGCCCACGTACTCATCGTGTACATCCAGACCGTGGGAATGCCTGTCACAAACAACACCCAGACCTGGCGTCGCGTGCGCCACAGCCAAACTGTCACTCCCAGCAGTGTCAACGCGGCCAGCAACTGATTGCTCGCTCCAAACAGAGCCCAGAAGACTCGCCACAACGGTTGGGGCTTGCCATCGGCACCATGAATTGTCTGGATCACGAAGAAAGCGGGAACCCCGCCCGTCAGCAGCGTTCCCAGCCAGCGTCCCTTGGCATCATGCCAGCCGGTCAATTCTTGAATGATGTAACGGCCCAGTCGCGTGCAAACATCCAGCGTGTCGTAGACGAACGTCGTGAAGGCCATCAGAGCGAATGAAACTGTTAACTGGGCAGACAGGTTGAATCCAGTCCAGCCAGTCCCACGGACTGCCACGGCAAACTTTTCGAGGAGTGAGCCGATCCCCTGGGCGTAGACCAGATTCGGCTGCGGATTTTTCAGCAGGGCGGCGTCCTTTGTCAGGATCATCACGCAACTCAATGAGACGATCGCCACCATTGCTTCCAGCAGCATTGCGCCGTAGCCAATCAACTTGGCATCGGTTTCCACTCGCAGTTGTTTCGATGTCGTTCCCGAAGCAATGAGTGAATGAAATCCAGAGCAGGCACCGCAGGCGATCGTGATGAACAACACTGGGAAGAGTGATTCTCCCTTGGGGGTTACCCAGCCATTAAATGCCGGGTATTCGATCGTCGCACCACCGAACACCAGTCCTACAGCACCTGCCGCGAGAGCCACATACAGGAAATATCCACCGAGGTGACCGCGAGGTTGTAGCAGCAGCCACATCGGAACCACTGACGCGACGCAGCAGTAAATCAGCAGCAGCACATCCCAAGTCATGTGTGCCATTTTGTCATCTGCAGTTGGAATGAACGTTTTTAAGATTGCGGTCATGTCCAGTGGTACATACTGCCCTGCCCAGATGGAAACTCCGACCAGCGGCAGAAAGACCATCGTGGCAACTCCCACGGACATCTTTCCGTAGCGCATCGCCACGCCCATGATGATTGGCAAGGCCAGGTACATCAGCGAAGACGAGGCAATCCCGGCACCTGTCACTTTTTCGCCGTTTTCCAGAGTTTGCGTCCCTGTGAATGACGCTGCGGTGATGTCGGTGAAGGCGACGATGATGTAGACCAGAGCGAGCCAGACGAACGTCAGGAACAGGACGAACGCACGACGACTCATGTGATCTCGCACGACTTCGGCGATCGAACGTGCCTTATGGCGAATCGAAGCTACCAGTGCCGTGAAATCGTGAACTCCACCAATCAGGATCGAGCCGACGAGGATCCAGATCAAAGCGGGCAGCCAGCCAAACATCACTCCGGCCAGGATCGGACCGACGATCGGCCCCGCGGCTGCAATGGCGGAAAAGTGCTGGCTGAGCAGTTCGTTCGGAGCCAGCGGCGCATAATCAACATCATCCTGCAATTCGAAGGCAGGAGTACGTGCTGTGGGGTCAAGCCTTAACAAACGGACCAGCAATGGACCGTAGGTCCAATAAGCCGTGGTCAAAATCGCAGCCGAAATCAAAACAATGGCGAGCATGCTCATGTTGAAACGTGTCCCAGCTCAAACGGGCGAAACCCTGTACGGTCAACGGACCGCGATTATAGCGGAGCCCCCCGGTTCGTGAAACATGTCATGGATTCCGCACGGTTCCGCACAAGGGCAATCGGCTTTTCAATGTAGGGTGGAGTCAAAGTTACCCCGATCTTTTTCTCTCGGTTGGGTGGCGGGGGCGCACTGGCTTTGCAGAATTCCCCGAAATGGAACGCGTTTGACCGGGGGCTTCCCGACGCGGGTGCGCCCCCGCCACTGTCGCACAGGGCAAACGCGTTTCTTAACGTAGGCCACCGCAACAGAGTGTGGCCCTCCTGTACCTACCCGTCGAGATTGTTCCACAACCTCGCCTCCGCGATCTCTGCGTCCTCAGCGTTTCTACCGATTTGCTTTTGAAACGGTGAGTTCGCGGAGGGGAAGAATTTTGGAACGCTGATCTCCGCTAATTCACGCTGATCCCGAACACGAGGCAGCGAGCCCCAGTACGTGTCGAACCAGTGTGCTTCGAACCAGAATGTCGTCAATGCCATTTCTTTCTCTGTCTGATCAGTGGAAATCAGCGGAGATTAGTGTTCCTCATCCGCCCCCAACCCCTCAGGATCGGCTTCCGACGAATGACCGACTTCGATACCGCCTGGATCGCGATTGGTCCGCAAGACGGATCGTGTTGTGTATAAACGCCAGGCTGCAACCCAGCGCCGATACTCTCGATCCGCTGAGATCGGTGGAGACTGTGGGAGCGATCGCCTATAATAGCAGGCGACGCATTCATGACGAGATGCGCATTCGGGCGGTGTCTGCCGCGCACGCTCCTCGCGACGGGGAATCAGGCTTGGTTTCCGTACACGTAAGGGAGTTTGAACCATGTTGAAAGTTGCCCGAATCGTCGCAGTGATGACCACGTTCGGAGGAATTGCACTGGCGGTTGGCTTATGGGGGCCCAGTCCTGCGGTATCCCAGGACAAGAAGCCACCGAAAAAAGCCCCCGATGCGAAGCTGGAACTCGATCAGGCAGAATTCATGCGTAAAAAGCTGGAAGCTTCGAACCAGATCCTGGAAGGTCTGGTTACCGAAGATGCAGATCTGATCGCCAAAGGGGCCAAAGTCCTGGTCGAAATGAGTACCGCTGAAAAGTGGCAGGTCCAGAACAATGTGATGTATCGGCAGCACAGCACGGAATTTCAGCAGTCGGCCAAGAAACTGGTCGAAGCCGCCGAAAAAGAAAATTTCGATGGAGCTGCCCTGAAATGGATCGACACCACCATGAAATGCATGGAATGTCATAAATTCGTTCGTGGTGCCCGACTGGCAAACGCCGGGAAGTAATGAATCCATTTTCAGGGATATGTTGAGGCGGGGGGCAGTGGAGGGTACGCTGTGCTGATTGCCACAGTGACCCTCCCGCCGGCAGAAAGCCCTCCTCGATGCCCGCTCCGCCGAATATCGACGTCGATCCGTTGGTTCCGTTTGACTTTGATCCCCGCACGCGGGTTGTCTACGGGTCTGGAACCATCGATCGCGTCGGAGAATTATCTCGAGAAATCGGTGGGACTCGTGTTCTGGTTGTCAGCGATCCGGGGATTGCCAAGGCGGGACATGTCGACCGGGCAGTCGAACGACTCCGTGAAGCGGGGCTGCAGTCTGTTGTTTTCACCGATGTGCAGCCAAACCCGACGACGGAAGACGTGGATCGCGGACTGGCGGTCGCTCGCCAGCACCAGATCGATTTTTTGGTCGCTGTCGGGGGTGGCAGCAGTATGGACTGTGCCAAGGGAATCAATTTTCTACTGACCAACGGTGGCCAGATCCGGGACTATTGGGGGGTTGGCAAGGCGACTCGGCCCATGTTGCCGCTGATTGCTATCCCGACCACTTCAGGAACTGGAAGCGAAGCTCAGTCGTTTGCGATCATCTCCGATGCGAAGACGCACGTGAAAATGGCCTGCGGCGACAAAAAAGCGGCCTGCCGAATCGCGATTCTTGACCCTGAGTTGACTCTCAGCATGCCGGCGAGTGTCACCTCGGCGACCGGGATCGATGCGATCAGTCACGCCTTGGAAAGTTATGTCACGACACGACGTAACCCGGTATCACAATTGTTCGCCCGCCGGGCCTGGCGGTTGCTGGCACAGGGCTTTCCCGTCGTCACGGCGCACGGGAAGACTGACACGGGAACAGCAGACGCCGAAATCATCCTGGCGGCACGCGGGGCGATGTTGCTGGGGGCTCATCTGGCCGGAGCTGCCATCGAGAATTCGATGCTCGGAGCAACCCATGCGCTCGCCAATCCGCTGACGGCTCATTTTGGAATTACGCATGGTGTCGCGGTGGGATTGTTGCTGCCACATGTCATCCGCTTCAACTCCTCGGTTGTCGGTCGGTTGTACGGGGCTCTGGCGGCAGATGTCCGGATCTGTGCAGCGGACGATCCTGCGGCGGGTGAACGCCTGGCAAGCCTGATTGCTGGGATGGCCAAGGCTGGCGGAATCCCCATGCGACTGGTTGACCTGCATGTGGAACGCGGAATGCTTCCTCAACTGGCCGAGGATGCCGCCAAACAGTGGACTGGCACGTTTAACCCGAGACCCGTGGACGAATCCAGCTTGCTTGAGCTTTACGAAGCAGCCTTCGATCCGCCAGACTAAGACATCACAGGTTGGCGGTAATCCGCCGCCATGATCAGGAACCCCGATCTCATTTGCAGAGACAACAAAACGTCGAGTTAACAAAGTGAGGAATCTGCCATGTCGACTGCTCGCCCGATTCAATGGCTTTCCGCTGCAGTTGTCGTCAGCCTCTCAGTCTTCTCCTTCGCAGCAGACCTGAAGCCGACGGCTTCGTCACCATCAGCTCCGGCGGTGTCGACTTCCACCCC
Organism: uncultured Schlesneria sp.; assembly: GCA_903911795.1. GTDB lineage: Bacteria > Planctomycetota > Planctomycetia > Planctomycetales > Planctomycetaceae > Schlesneria. The sequence goes on along the minus strand of CAIWEX010000463.1, from coordinate 1,820 downwards.
ATGGACTTCGTTCCGGCATGACCTCGCACAAACAGGTGTCGCAACATCGTCCTTGCCGAACGATCTGGAACTGCTTTGGGACGTGGCAGTGGGTGATCAGGTTCTAGCCACCGCAGCAATTGTTGGTGACTACGTTTATGTTCCCTGTCTCTCCGGGGAACTGGTCTGCCTCGATCGAAAAACGGGGGCGAAGCAATGGGCATACAAGACCGTGGAAGTGGTGGAAAAGAATTCCTTCGCCCCTGGCTTCAAATCGTCACCCACTGTTGTCGGAGATTCGATCTATCTGGGCGACGAAGAGGGAGTGTTCCACGCCATTGATCTGAAGACCGGCAAAGGGAGATGGAAGTTTGCAACCGGAGGCGAGATTTACAGTTCTGCTGCCGTCGTCGACGGCCGTGTGATTTTTGGCTCGTACGACAATCGCCTCTATTGCCTGCACGCCAAGAGTGGCGAGCTGGCATGGAAGTATGAAACACAGGGATATGTTCACTGTGCTCCGGCGGTGATCGAGGGAGTGACATTCATCGCAGGTTGCGACGAACATCTGCGTGTCATCGACATCAAAACCGGTGAGCAACGCTGTGAAATTCCTCTGAACACGTACCTGATCGCGTCACCCGCCGTGGTCGGGGACGTGCTGTATGTGGGAACGTATGCCAGCGAAGTCGTGGCGGTCGACTGGAAGCAGAAGGAAGTCACCTGGCGTTACGCATCAGGTGAAAGCGAGCAACCGTTTCACTCGTCTGCTGCCGTGACAAACCGGCTGGTTGTCGTTGGCGGGAAGGACAAACTGGTTCACGCGATCGACAGGGCCACTGGTCGCAAGGCCTGGACGTTCCAGACGCGAGCCAGGATCGAAAGCTCGCCAGTCATCGTGGGCGAGCGAGTCTTCATCGGATCGCACGATGGCAACCTGTATGGCCTCAATCTGGCCGACGGCAAGGAACTCTGGAAGTTCAACGCGGGCAAACCAATCTCCGCAGGCCCCGCTGTCGGTGAAGGTGTGCTGGTTGTCGGCAGTGAAAGTCGGGATGGCAAGGTCTACTGTTTTGGAAAGAAAACCAAATGACAACCGAAACGGCCGTCGCCACCGAAGTTGGCAGCTATTTCATTTCGAATTATCCGCCATTCTCGTTGTGGAATCGCGATCAGGTTTCCGAGATCCGATCTGCATTTGCGGCGGAACCGGATCGATCCGTTCCAATGGGCCTGTATCTGCACATCCCCTTCTGCCGGAAACGCTGCAAGTTCTGTTACTTCCGCGTCTATACCAACCAGAACGCCAACGCGATCGCTCGCTATGTCGAAGCACTCGCCAAAGAAGTCGAACTGCTCAGTCACGAGCGAGGTGTTCAGGGACGTGATCTGAAGTTCGTCTATTTTGGAGGAGGGACCCCGTCGTATCTCAGTTCGCGACAATTAAAATTCTTGCGGGATGAACTCAGTCGGTCAGTCTCTTGGGATCATGCCGACGAAGTGACATTTGAATGTGAGCCGGGAACGCTGAGTCTCGAAAAAGTTCAAACCCTGAAAGAAATCGGGATCACGCGGATTTCGCTCGGTATTGAAAACTTCAACGACGCGATCCTGGAAGAAAATGGGCGAGCCCATCTTTCTCCGGAAATCGATCGTGCTTACGAATGGATTCAGCAGGTCGGGTTCCCACAGGTCAATATCGACCTGATCGCCGGGATGATCGGAGAAACCGATGCCAACTGGTCCAAGTGCATCGAACGCGCCCGGGCCATGAAACCGGATAACATCACGATCTATCAGATGGAACTCCCCTTCAACACGCTGATCTCGAAAGAGATGCG
>CAIWEX010000462.1 GCA_903911795.1 uncultured Schlesneria sp. | reverse complement strand
TAGCGCGTTCCGGCTGATGGCGTGATTTTTTAACTGGCGTGTACAGTGAATCTGTTTCCCGAAGCAACGCGGTCGTTGATCAGTGCATCTGGCTGAGTTCAGGTTGCTTTCGCCGTTTGATCAGCGTGACTTGGTTCCCTTTGCGGTTGTAGCGAACGTCATCCATGAATGTGCGGATCAACAGGACCCCTCGACCATGAGCGCGTGCCATGTTTTCGGGATCGGTGGGGTCGGGCAGTTTTGAGACATCAAACCCGTTCCCCTCGTCGCGGATCACAAACCGAGCTTCGGTTTGAGAGAACTTTGCCAGAACCTTCACACGGCGGTCTCGGTAAGGGGACTGTCCCATCCGGACGGCAATCAGCTTTTCATAGGAACCATCATCAGCATCACGCAGCTTGGAACTGACTTCCAGGTTTCCATGGATGATGGCGTTCAAGAACGCTTCTTCCAGGGCGACACCGACACGAGTCCGCTCGCGGTCGTTGAAGATGCCGAATCGAACTCCGAAATCTTGAAGATTGTTCACCGCGGGACCGATCAGTCGGCGATCCGTTGGGAACGAAAACAGCAACTTTTGCCCAATCAGCGATGTTTGAACGGCGTCTGTTCTCCGACGATCCTTGCTCGCGGACAAGACTGTGTCGACAACGCGATTGAGATCCCGAGCCATCAACGTTTTCGGGACATAGCTGGCGGCTCCTTGTTGCAGCGCCGTGACAGCCAGTTCTTCGCTCCCTTCCGCCGTGGCGATGATGACAGGGACATGTGCGTAGTGCTGTTTCAATTTCATCAGCAACTGCAGACCGTCCATATTCGGCATGTTGAAGTCGGTCAAAACCAGATCTGGCTCGCGAAGGCGGCAGCGTTCCAACGCTTCTGCACCGTCCCCGGCGAAGTCGACGGTCCAGTCAGGATTGGCCCCTAAAAGACCTCCCAACACGCGGCGTTCAATGGCGGAATCATCAACAACCAGGATCTGAGACATCGACATACCTCGTTCAAAAAACGAACGAGCAAGTTGTGGTCCAGCCCCTCGCCTGCCACACGGCCCCTTGCTCGCCGTCGAACGAAAACCTAGGCCAGAAAATATGCAGTGTCAAAAAAACACCGTGTCGTTGCCGGGAATTAACAAACGGAACATTTGGACAACACCCCTGCAATCGCTACTTTCGGATTCACAGTCACAGTCGGTCGCTGCGAAGGGACGTTCCTTGATTCTTCGGGCAAAATGCGGCAGAAGGCACCCCTCGTCGTCGTAGGTTTCAGGAACTGAGCGACGTATTTGTGTCGCTTCAGTGATTCGCACGTTTTCGCTGGAGCTGGTCGTGGCCGTAACTCTTCTTCCGACTCTGTTTGACAAGCAACATGCCCTGACCCGTCTGGGAGGGCTGGAAGACGTCTTGCACGATGTCATGGAGCTGATGACCACGGAAAGCCCGAGAATCCATGCAGAGATTTCGGCTTCCTATCAGCGACGTGATCCCGTCGGTCTGAAGCGGTCAGCACATACATTGAAGGGATCACTCAGCCTCGTGGGTGCGACCGACCTGGTTCAACGTCTGAAGCGGGTCGAGGATTGTGCTGCTGCGGGTGAACTGGAATCGGCTGCTGGCGAGTTTGATGAGATCGACCGCCAATTTGCTGAACTGCAACGCATTCTGGCGGTGGAATTGCATCCCGCCGAAACGGCAGCTGATTAGTATTCGCGGTCATGCCACCGTTTTCTGGAAAGCCACGGTCCGACTGAGCACTCCGTTCAGTGAGGTTACCGCTTCCGCCGATAACCACTTTGCATCTTCTGACAGAAGCAAAGTTCGGGAAAGTCAGGTAAAGTCTGCGGGCACTCTGGGTTTCAGTAAATTAGCACTGGGGCTCATGCCGAGCGACACGACGGCGGATTGAACGATTGTTGTCAAACGACGTTCACGACATGGCAACAGGTTACGGGCGAATTCCCCGCCGTTTTTTCTTGCAGACATTCAGCAGAGATGAGAGGCGTCGAAATGCGGGTAGTGATCGCCTGTTCAGAAGCGGTTCCCTTTTCCAAGACGGGTGGTCTGGCGGATGTCGCATCGGCGCTTCCAAAGGCTCTGGCGCTGGCAGGCCACGAAGTCGCCATCATTGTTCCGTATTACCCGCTGGTACAGGCACGCGACAGCGAAGCTCCCCCTGTCGTACCGACGGGAATTTCACTTCGGGTGCCAGTCGGGCAGAAGGTTGTCGAAGCGAAGATCCTGCAATCGAAGCTGCCGGGGACGAATGTCGCTGTCTACCTGATCGACCAAGCCGATTATTTTCATCGACAGGGCATTTACGTCGAAAACGGTCAGGACTATCGGGATAACTGCGAGCGATTCGTCTTTTTCAGTCGCGCCGTCATTGATGCCATCCAGCACCTGCAGTTGCATCCGCATGTCATTCACGCCAATGACTGGCAGACCGGTTTGATTCCTGCCCTGGTGTCGATCGAAATGCGGAACGTTGCCGGGTACGAGCAACAGGCCTCGATTTTTACGATTCACAACATGGCGTT
>CAIWEX010000461.1 GCA_903911795.1 uncultured Schlesneria sp. | reverse complement strand
GCGTCGAAACATGGGTTAGACGCTGGAATTTGATGCCCGCAGGACGCCGCACTTAAACGGGATGCGATCTAGATTTGAGTGTTGAAAGAGAACATGGAAACCACTGAAGTTACAACATTTGAAATCGAGCAGGTCCGCGGGATCACAGTTGTTCGGTTTACGATCTCCGAACTCACCGAAGCAAACTTTGAAGCCGTCGCCGACGAATTATGGGAACGACTTCTGAATCGTCGTACTCGTCACGTCGTCGTAGACCTCGGCTCGATCCGGCGAATCGATGATATGGGACTTGCGACGGTACAATCGCTTCACGACAGCATCGAAGAATTCAATGGTATCGCGATCCTGTGCCGCCTGAATTCCTCGGTTATGTGTGCACTCAGCGATTCCGGCCTCAGCAAACTGTTGCACATCCGACCGTCACTCAACGAGGCCATCTGGACGTTTTAACTCGGCTCGATCACGATGAAATCGTTCAGCCGAGGGCAAATTCATCAGTCGGCATTCAGCGGCCTGATTGGCATGCCAGGCCCGTCGCTCTCGTGCATCGAGAGGTTTGGCTTCAGTGACAACACGCATCAGATCATCGTTCATCGTTTTCAGTCCATTCGTCGGCAGCGGAACCAGCGTCCCTCGACTGGTGTCGACGGTTGAAAGTGCATACTTGCGCGACAGCCGCGACAGTTCCTCAAGAGATTCGACAGCAGGACTTTCTGGTTTCCAGATTCGCAGGGAACTCGACTGGCCACCAATTGCCACTCGCCCCCCTTTCGCATCAAAGGCCACGTCGGTCGCTCCACCTTCATGACGTAGCATCGGCATGAGAGCATCTCCCTTTTCCGTGCTGAACAGATGTAGCCCGGCTGCCGTTGAAATCATGACAATGGATTCGTCCGAAACAAACGCCGCCGCAGTTGGCTGACCAGTCGTTGGAAGTCGAATCGGTTCATTCGAAATCTGTCGTACCACTTCGAGTCCACCCGGGTCGTCTGTCGAGAAGAGCCGCGTCGAATTGTGGAAGTCCGTTATGACCATCTTGCGACCGCTGCGGCTGAAATACACTCCTTTCGCCGCGATCAGCCATCCGACGGTTCCCTGATGGATTTCCTGACCTGTTTCGACATTCCAGGCTCGGGTCCCGAAGTCACCGACGGCAACCAGCGTCTTACCATCCGGGGCGAAAGCAAGCTGCCAGCAATCATCAAACGTCGGCAGTTGCAGCAGTCGTGGTTCCTGTTTTGTAATCGTTGAGTAAACATAAATCTGGTGTGCTGAGCCATGAAGGCAGAATCCCACGATTGCCAAATAGCGACCGTCGGATGAGATCGCAGCACATCGCACCCACCCTGTCGAATCTACCTTGAGAGGTGGCGTATCACGAGTGAATTTCAAGTCGTCGGAGGACAATAGGAATGCGGTGAAAAACGAATGAACAAACACACGGTTGTCCAGTGGATGGAACAGCGGCATCGCCATCGCGTTGGAATCAGCAGCAAGCGGAGTTCCTGTGGCCAGCGGAGATTCAGGCTTCGCCGTGATCCAGGTCTTAACAACCTTTGTGGCAAGTGGAACCTGTGGACTGGCCGCACGCGTGACGGCCGCAAAATGAGAACCGCTGGGATTCCAGGCAACCCGATAGACAGGTTCCCCCGACGCGACCTCATGCAGCAGGCGACCGGTCGTTGAATCACGAAGTTCAATTCGGCCATCGGCCGACCCGGTCAGCAATTGATCTCCGCTCGGATGAAACGCGACCGTTGACAATGCTTCGGTGGAGTCGCAGACGGTTACTTCTCCGTCATCTCGCGATTTGAGATCCCAGACCGTCAATAACCCTTGTCGTGTCAGAACTCCGATCAGATCACCATCAGAGTTCCAGTCGATCGACTGTACTGAATCGTTGTGTGGCAACACGGTGCTGGAGTGACCAGACGATCGCTCCAATACTCGAACCTCACCCAGGGCGTTCCCGCACGCGACCCAACGGCCACTGGGGTCAGGGCTGATTGACGTAATCGCAGCCTTCCCCGCATTGATTGAAGAAATCGATTGGCTGGGATCGTAGAGGTTACGACAGTGAATCGTTCCCTGACTTGTGCCTGCCCACAACTCGATGTCGTCGCTGGAAAATTGCAGTTCTGTTACGGAGTTTCCATTGTTCACTGGTTCGTACCAGATGGTATTTGAACGGGAGCTTCCACCTTGAATAACGACGCCCGAAGGGTTGGAATTGGCAATTGACGTTGTTAGTCCGTCTGCACTGTGAAGAACTTGCGAATGCTGCCATTTGGGGGATCTGGGAATCTGACGAATCGTTTCTCCGGTCATGAGGTCGATGACTTCGTGCTGATATGTCGAAACGAACGCGATGTACTTGTCATCGGAAACCGTCAGTTCTGGACTGCGGATCATGACATCCAGAAGTCGCCCGTCGGCAAGATTCCAGATCAGATTGTGAGATTCAAACGATTTCTCGGGTGACACAGGATTACCAAACTGCACAACCAACCGCTGATCATCACAACACAGCCATATTCGGCATAGGGTCAAAGGTGATAAACTCGGTTTCTCAAGGACCATGAGAGGCTTGGTTGAGTTGAGTTGTTGCAGCGTCAGCGTTCCATCGACACTTTGGGTCAGTCTGACGCGCTGATCAACGTCTTCAACCATAATGGTCCCATCACCTGACTTGGAACTGGGTTCCTGTAACTGGTGCAGTCCCGTCTTCAGCGACAGTCGTAACCG
>CAIWEX010000460.1 GCA_903911795.1 uncultured Schlesneria sp. | reverse complement strand
TGCCTTCCGGAGGAACCTGAGATTCTGCGAGTGTTTACGATTCCGTTCTCACGCATCAGCAGGGGGAAGTCAAGGGCCTCCTTTTTTTCCTGATCCTTCATCTCCACCAGCGCTCTGACTACAATTCCGGCGTCGGAAAATCCCTTTCTGAAAGATTCATTATGCTGCGAGTTGGTGCCATTGTCTGTTGTTCGATGTTGTTACTTGCTGCGTGGACTGTCCCAACGCGCGGCGATTCGATTCCCGAAGCGAAAGCCCGGTTGCTTGAAGACGTCAAGTACCTCGCCTCGGATGAACTCGAAGGACGTGGCGTTGGAACGAAGGGGCTGACGGTTGCGGCCGAGTTCATCCGCGACCAGTTCGCCAAGGCGGGCCTGGCTGTCGACCGAGTGAACGGCGGCGCTTTTCAGAAGTTTGATCTCGTCACAGGCGCGAAGCTGACTGAACCCAACTCGCTCCAGTTCGTCGGCCCCAACAACGAAACCATCGAATTGAAGATGGGCGAGGATTACGAAGCCTGCTCATTCGCCGGTCCGGGCTCCTTCGATGCCGAAGTCGTCTTTTGCGGCTATGGGGTCGAAGCCAAAGACGATGGTTACGACGACTTCGCAGGAATCGATATCGCCGGCAAAGTGGTGGTGATGGTGCGCCGTACCCCGCGTCAGGCCGATACCAAGGCCGCACATTCACTCTTCCGCCACGCAGATCTCAAGTCAAAGATGAACCAGGCCGTCACACGAAAGGCCGCCGCTGTTGTCTTCGTCAATGATTACTACACGGGACGCAAAGCCGCTGAAAAGCGGAAGGAAGATCTGGCCAAAGCCACAGACGGTGTGACCGCGGCTGCCGAAGAATATACCGCAGTCGATCTGAAAGAGACCGAAAAAGTGACTGCGGCACGAAATAAACTCGTGGCAGCAGTCAACCAATTGAAAGCAGTACGCAAATCGATTGAATCTGCCAATGACGATGCCTTGATGAAGTTCGGCTATGCAGGGCACGGGGACGCCAAAGTTCTTCCCCCCGCTTTCCATGTCACTCAGAAGCGGGCCGATCAATTGCTGGCGGGATTGGGAAAGAAGCTTGATGAACTGGAAACGGCGATCGATCAGGACTTCAAACCCCGATCAGCAATCATCCCCGGCTGGAAAGTTCGCGGGGCCTTGTCGATGGAAAAGGTGCGAGCCGATGTCTTCAACGTGATCGGAGTGATCGACGGTGACGGGCCACTGGCGGACGAGACCGTCGTCATCGGAGCACACTACGACCACGTTGGCCGAGGTGGTCAGAATTCACTCGCACCCGGCTCAACAGAGATTCACAACGGCGCTGACGACAACGCTTCGGGAACAGTTGCACTGCTGGAGTTGGCACGGCGGTTTGCACTCGCCGCAAAAGTGAAGAAGCCAGCCCGTCGCATCGTCTTCATGGCGTTCACAGGTGAAGAACTCGGGCTGCTCGGTTCGGCTCGGTACTGCCGCGAACCAGTCTTTCCACTGGAAAAGACTGTCGCCATGCTGAATATGGACATGGTCGGACGCCTGAAAGAAGACAACAAGCTGATCGTTTACGGCACCGGAACCAGTCCCCGCTGGGCTCCGGAACTGGAGAAATTCAATGGCAGTGCGCTGAAACTGATCTTCAAGCCCGAAGGATTTGGCCCCAGCGACCATTCCTCGTTCTATGCCAAGAAGATTCCTGTTCTGCACTTCTTCACGGGTGAACATCCAGATTACCACCGCCCAACCGATGATTGGGACAAGTTGAACATCGACGGAATCGCTCGCGTCACGGAACTGATCGAGAAGATGGCCGCGTCAACGATCGAAGCTGCGGAACGTCCAGCCTATGTCGAGGTCAAAGGCACTGCCCAGCCAACTCGCGGGGGAAGCCGCCCTTATGTGGGGACGATCCCCGAATTCGGCAATGAAGAGCCCGGGTATTCTGTGAGTGGTGCGGCGCCCGGAAGTCCGGCAGAGAAGGGGGGACTCAAAGGTGGGGATCGAATCGTCAAATTTGGCGGAACCGCCGTTGCGAATCTGGATGACTTCGATGCCGCCTTGCGAAAATTCAAAGGTGGGGACGAAGTGGAAGTGGTCGTGATCCGCAACAAGGCTGAAGTCAAACTGAAAATGGTTCTCGATCCCCCGAAGTAATTAGAGACCGACAGACGGATTGCGCTCGTGAGGTGATGCAATGCGATGGCTGAAGTTCATTTTGTGTAGCAGCGAAACGGATACGATCGCCACTTCTGTTGGCTTGGGTCGAAGCGAGTTCGCGCACACTCGAAATCTGCTGGGTTTGCTAATCCTGGCTTCAGCCTTCTTGATTGGTTGCGGTGGGGGTAAACCCAAGCCCGCCGAGACAAAAGTTGTTCCAGTTCCGGTCCCCGTTGCCAATCCGAATCCTGCTCCTGCCAATGCCGCCAAGGCGAATCCCGACTCCAAACCAAAGGCCGCCAAGGCAACTGGTACTCCCAAAGATCCGTTACCACCGGGAACGGACCCGCGTGCTGTGTTTGAAGTCAGTGCCTTGAATGCACCGATGGAAGTCAGTCCGCCTGCTTCCAAAAAGGAAGATCAATTCGCAGTGGCATCGGGTCAGAAGGGAATCGATTCGACGCGACTGGTGATCGCGGCGGTAGAACCAACCTCCAAGGGGAAACCTCGGCAGGGATTTAATCTGCCTACGGGATTCACTGTCATTGCAGACGGAGGGTATTCTGACGACGGTTTACCTCGCCGCATTAAATGTACGAAAACGGGGTCAACTCTCGTTCTTGTCCCCGCAGGTATTGCCACAGTCGGTACGAACGACGGACCGGTTGAAAGTCAGCCGGAAATGACTGTTCATCTCGATACTTTTTATATCGAAGCATTCGAAGTGACTGTCGAACAATTCGAAGCCTATCGGCAGGATCTGAGGGACAAAAAGAAACCGTTGCCGACGACGACCAATCCCACTGCCCCGCCTCGAACTCCGGTCCTTGGAGTGCCTTGGGGCATGGCTCAGCAATATGCACGTTGGGCTGCGATGGATCTTCCTACGGAATCAGAATTTGAAAAAGCAGCACGAGGTCCCAATCGACTGAGAACCCCCTGGGGCAACAGTCGGGCCATCTGGCCGAATAAGCGCACTCCGGAAACGTTGACGACCGTGGGCGCCTATTCCAGCGATATGAGCCCCTATGGCGCCTATGATCTGGCGGGGAACGCCAGAGAATGGTGTTCAGACCTCTATCTGGATTCCCACAAAGATGCCGCAGGCCCCAATGGGCAGGTTCCCCATAACTGGCCCGGGCCGAAAAAAGTTCCGAACGGCAATTTGCGAGTCGTGAAAGGAAACGGCCCTGACTGGTCCGCCTGGCAACGCGAAGGTCGTGACGTCGGAAAGGGACAACCAGATGTCGGTTTCCGCTGTGTCCTGCGAATTCTTGCACCACAGCCAACTGCTGGAACGTAGAATCAGTTGAGAGCGGCACTCAAGCGGTCACTCGAATTGGGTTCAGGGAACTCCTCTCATCAGTGTTGGTAAACATTTACAAAACGGGACTCCCATGGTGACCAAACGCTCAATGATCCAGATCGCACTGATGTTGCTCGTCGGATGCGGCGAAGCCTCCAAGCCGGTGACGACTCCTGCGCCGGTACCTGGCAGTGGCCCTTCCTCAACGGCCGTCGCGCCGACGTCACCAAAGCCTTCTTCGAAGCCTGCTGAGGTCGCCGACGTAAAACCTGACAACCAGCCTTTGCCGTCAAAAGAAAGCAAACCGGAAGCTGAGAAGACGCCAACTTCTACCAAAGCTCCCGATGCCGCAGCACAACAGGATGAACCACCGTTTCAGCTCGAACAGGGATTTGCCAAGCTGACGTTTGCAGATTTCGAAGCGTTTGGGGCGG
>CAIWEX010000459.1 GCA_903911795.1 uncultured Schlesneria sp. | reverse complement strand
CAAAACAGTTGCGCCAGACGCGATTCCAGCACGCATGCCCCGCAGGCTCTGGAACTGCTCAATGGCAGCCTGTCAAACAGCATTGCCGAATCATTTGCGTCGCGACTGGCTCACACCGCAGGGGACGATTCTTCGCGAATTGTGGAACTAGCTTTTCAATCGGCACTGGGGCGATTGCCATCAGACAGCGAGCGACAGCGATCACTCGAATTCCTCCGCGATCAACCACTCCGCGAGTTTGCTTTGGCAATCTTCAACTTGAATGAGTTTCTGTATGTTCCCTGAGGGCCGTCCTCATCAAAACAAGTTCTCAAATGACGATCATCACACGATGAAAAAATCTGAAATGTCCACTCACCACAAGTTGACTCGCACGCGGCGCGAGTTTGTTCGCGATGCCTGTTGCGGGTTTGGTGGCCTGGCGCTGGCGTCGTTACTGCACGAGGAAAAAGTCCGTGCGGCGGACAATCCGCTGGCGGTGCGCGCTGCGCATCTACCTGCCAAGGCGAAGTCCGTCATCTTCCTGTTTATGGCAGGCGGACCGAGCCATATCGAAACGTTTGATCCGAAGCCACTGCTCAACAAACTGAGTGGCCAGGTTCGACCGACGGAGTTTGGTGAAGCGAAGTATCAGTTCATCCAGCGTGACGCACGTTTGATGGGAACTCGGCGGACATTTCGCAAATATGGCGAAAGCGGTATCGAGGTTTCCGATCTGTTTCCGAACGTCGCCACCTGTATCGACGACATTGCCGTATTGCGAGGCTGTCAGGGGGACATGGTCGTTCACTCGGCCGCTCAATACGAGCTCTTTTCCGGTCGGACCGTTCCTGGCTTTCCGAGCATGGGTTCCTGGATGCTGTATGGACTGGGAGCAGAAACGCAGTCGCTGCCTGCTTACGTGGTGATGCCTGATCCCAAGGGGGCGTTGGAGGCGGGCCAGCCGATGTACATGCAGGGCTTTTTACCCGCGATGTACCAGCCGACGATGTTTCGCCCCGGTCGGCGTCCGGTCTTGAATCTCGATCTGCCAGCCGGGATTGAACCAAGTCAACGTCGTCGGACGCTGCAATTCATTCGCGACTTGAACCTGGAGACGCTTGATCCCACTGATGCGGAATTTCATGCCCGGATCAATGCTTACGACGTCGCATTCCGCATGCAGTCCGAAGCTCCCGAAGTACTGGATCTGTCGAAGGAGCCGCAGGAAACACTCGACCTGTACGGGATCGGGAAGGAACCAACACACGATTATGGCCGCCGCTGCCTGCTGGCCCGCAAGCTGATCGAGAATGGTGTCCGGTTTGCGTGTGTTGTCTCAGGGGGCGGGGCGGGGAACCTGCAATGGGACGCTCACGGCGACATCGAGGAAAATCACCTGCGAAAGGCTGCTGAAACCGATCAGCCGATTGCAGGTCTGCTCAAGGATCTGAAACGCCGTGGACTGCTCGACAGCACTCTGGTCTTGTGGGGCGGCGAATTTGGACGTTCGCCCGAAGCCGAATCAGGAAAGGGGCGCGACCATCACAACCTGGGCTTCAGCATGTGGATGGCGGGCGGAGGTATCAAAGGGGGCCAGGTCGTCGGGGCGACAGATGCCATCGGCCTGCGAGCGATCGAACGCCCCAGCCACTTTCGAGACATCCACGCGACAATCCTGCACCAGCTTGGCCTGGACCAGCACCAACTCACATTCCCTCATCTGGGCCGCGATGAACGATTGACGTTTCTCGAAGGCAAGGTGATCCAGGAAATTGTTTGAATGTCTTCGCACTGACTTTGGCAACCGTTCAACACCGGTTAAATGATCGCCAACGGGTTGCGTCGTTCTTCCAGTGTCCCCCGAGTGACACCGACTCGATTGGCGGCATGCAGTTCTCGCCAGACCGTCTCTGCCGGGACTCGCCCCGCGAGCAGGTCACGGTAAAGAGCCAGCGTCTGCTGAATTTCCGCTGGTGTCTCGGTCAGGAACTCGATCCGGAAATCTCGAATCCCTTGCTCGATCAGCGTGCCGACAGCTTCCGCAGCACTTTGTGGTACCGCATTGAACAGAGTATTCCGACAACCAACATCAGCCTGCAAAGGGTGTTCGCTGCCAACGCGATCTCGCAACTGGACGACGTGAGTATCGCAGGGACGGCCGCAGTTGGTTTTGTTGGTTCCCGGTGATAACACCGCACAGAAGACGCAGTGTTCCATATGGAACATCGGCATGTGCTGGTGAATGACCACTTCGAGCCAGGGAGCAGGGACTGCCACGACCATGGTCAGCAATTGATCGCGGTTCATGTCATATGATGCGGTTAGACGCCCTGCCCCTTGTTGTTTCAGGAAGGCTGCGGTCAGTTCATTCGTCACGTTCAGCGAATAGTCCGCAACGACAGACACACCACGTTCTGTGAAGTAGCGCAAGCCTGCCAGGTTGCGAACGAGGATTCCATCCGCCTGTTGTTTTCCGATGGCGTGAAACAGTCCCAGTTCGTCCGGCTTCTGAATGCGCGGTGTCGCCAGAAAGATCGCCAGGCCGGATTCATGGGCCACCTGAGTCGCTTCGCGGTACTCACGAATGTCCGAGAAGTCTGCGTAGACGACAGGTCGCGGAAGATCGCCAGGCGACTTTTTAGTAACATTGATCCGTGCGAGTTCTCGAAGTTGGCCGAGTGTGCGGCAGAGAACGTGCAAGCGTGGTTCGCCCGAGACCTGGTTCTCGTCATGAGCAGCCTCATCAGCGGAATCTCGCAACGTCTGCAACGGCGACGAGTTCGAGATCTGTCGAACGCGTGCTGTTTGCGTCACTCGATCAAGTTCGGCGACCATTTCCTGTCGCAACTTCGACAACACGCTGAGAGGGATCATCGGATCGCCGGAAATCTCGGCATCGAGTTGCGTCAGTTCGTAGACGGTATTCCCCAGGCGACTCAATTGTTCCTGCAGAAAATCACCGGTAATGGGATGTTTTCGGGCGACGGGTAAACTCTCGGGCGAAGCGACGCGAACAACATTTTCCTGACCTAATGCCTGAACGTCTTTTACGCTGGCGGTAATTGCCATCGGTTCGCCAGCAACCGCTCGGACATGCAACGTCAATGGTCTTTTTCGTAAGGGATCGGGACCTGTAAAAGACTTGCGGAGGCGGGCCGTTAACTGTGGATCATCCGTTTTCCAGATTCGTTGACCGACAAAGAGCTGGTTGAAGTCGAGTGAATCCCGCTGGAATTCCAGTTCGACCAGGCCGCCCGTCGCAGATTCCTCGGATCGACCGCGGATGTAGATTCCATAGACGCGGCCTCCCTGTTCGGACTTTGCAGCGCGGTCTCCGTCGAAAACAATGCCGTCCCCGCGTGCAACGGCACCTGCGAGGCGAATCTCGATGCGTGATCCCTTGAATTGTGTGATCTCTCCCAGCAGCACGCCTCGTTTGGACGAACTGAATCCGGGGACCAGCATCTTGTGGTCGTCGCCGTTGAGCCACCCTGGCGAAAACCCACGTGAAAATGACAACTCCATTTCACGCACTTCCTCGCGCGTGAATTCCACCGGTTCACCCCGGACCGCGGCATCGATCGCCTGACGATAGTGCCGAGTCATGTTGGCAACGTATTCGGGCGTCTTCAGTCGCCCTTCGATTTTGAATGAGCAGATGCCGGCGGCGATCAGATCGGGAGTCAGGTCGTATGCCGCCAGATCCTGTGGGCTGAGCAAGTATTTCTGGTCCCCCAGATCGACATCTTCGCCATCGCAGATCAGGTCATACGGCAGTCGACAGGCTTGCGCACACTGACCACGGTTGGCACTGCGGCCACCGAGTGATTCGCTGGTCAGACATTGGCCGGAATACGCGACGCACAAAGCGCCGTGGACGAAAACTTCCAGTTCGACGTTGGTCGATTTCCGCAGTTTAGCGATTTCACGAATGGAAAGTTCCCGTGGCAGGACCACGCGTTCGATTCCCAGTTCCTCGGCAACATGAATGCACTCGGCACTGGAAAGCGTCATCTGAGTTGAAGCATGAATTGACAGATCCGGGCAAATGGCTCGAACCAGCCTCGCTAAGCCGAGATCTTGGACGAGAACGGCATCGACATCGGACCGAGCGATGTGCTGGACGAGGGATTCCAGTTCGGCCAGTTCATCAGAGAACGCCAGTGTGTTGAGAGTGACAAATCCTTTGACACCACGATGGTGCAGGATGGACATCACCTCGGCCAATTCGCCGGGGACAATATTCGTGGCGCGTGCACGGGCGTTGAACCCGCAGTTCAAGCCAAAATAAACGGCATCCGCACCATTCTCAACCGCCGCTCGCATGCATTCGCGATCTCCCGCAGGAGCCAGCAGTTCAGGGCGGGGCAACAGAGCATCAGTCATCAAGACAACCAGATCAAGAGCAGGCAACAGGGCAAAACGACGGGGAAGTATAACGGTTCCAGGTTCGGTCTGTCGCCCTGTTATCGTCCGTGACGGGAATTCCCGGATTTATGACGTCCCAGGTGGTTCGACTCAGAAGTTCATGAACCGATCAGCCGGAACCGGACACTAGTGCGCTCCGGCTGATCGGTCAAAAACATCATTGCGAGCATTCACCCATATCCCGTCACCGATCCCTGAAAAATCAACCGTTCACCCCTCGAAACACGAATCCCATGATTCCCATAATTCCCATCAACCTGTACCGTATGTACTCACTCGGACACCCCAGTTCTCAGCCGATTTTGACCCATGCCAGTTGTTTTCATTCTTGCGTTCGGATTCGGAAGCCCCTTTATGCTGTGGGGGCTGGCGCTGGGGGGCGCGCCGATTCTGATTCACCTGCTGCATCGCCGCCGCTACATTGAAGTCCCCTGGGCTGCCATGCGGTTCCTGATTGCCGCAACCAAAAAGCAATCTCGCCGCTTACACCTCGAACAACTTCTGCTGCTCATTGTCCGTACGCTGATCGTATTGCTGATCGCCATGGCATTGGCGCGTCCTTCGATCGAAACGATGGGCGAATACTTCCGGTCAGAAGGACCTCGACATCGCATCATTGTCATCGACGCCACGTTCAGTATGGGCTATGTCGGGCAAGACCGCAGTCGATTTGACCGTGCGCGGGATATTGGTCGGCAGATTGCCAGTGCCGCTCGCCAGGGAGATGCCCTGCAACTGGTGCGAATCGGCGAGTCGATCCCACGAGTGATCGTGAAGCAACCCGCCTATCAGCCGACAGCAGTCCTGGAGGAAATCGATCAACTCCCTTTGCTCGACGAACGAGCCGACGTTTCCGGTGTGCTTGAAGAAATCAACGATCTGCTGGCAATGGTTCCCGAGATCACCAAGAAGGAAGTTTACTTTCTGACAGATCTGCAAACGGCAGGTTGGGCTCCACGTGATTCGTCCGAGGCCACTCGCGTCAAATCAGGCCTGAAGAGACTGGCCGAGCGAGCGAAGCTGGTTTTCCTGGATGTTGGCCAGCCTGGGACTGCAAACACGGCGATCACGGGACTGCGCGCGTCTGAAGGCTTTGTCCTGTCGGGACGCAGTCTGCAGCTATCCACAACGATCCGTAATTACGGAACGTCAGGAGCCGTTGGACAAACGGTGGAACTATTGCTGGATGATCGACTGTCGGATACTCGACAGGTCGATTTGCCAGCCGAGACCGACGTCCGTGTCGACTTCACGCCTGCTTTCAGCAGTGGCGAGCATCGCGTGGAAGTCCGCTTGAAGCCTGATGGGCTACGCGTTGATGATTCACGACGTCTGGTCATTCCTGTTCGTGACGAATTGCAGGTGCTGCTGGTCAATGGGAAGCCGTCGGGCGAGCCGATGGGGAATGCGACAGACTTCTTGAAACTGTCGCTGTCACCGGACATTCCGAATCGCCCCCCCGTCAGCCCGATCCGGCCCACGGTGATTCGTGAAGGAGATTTGCTGGGAACGGATCTGGCCCGTTTTGATTGCGTGTTCCTGTGCAACGTCGCGATGCTGACGGATCGCGAAGCGGAGTTGCTGCGAGGTTATCTGGAGTCGGGTGGGGGAGTCGTCTTCTGTCTGGGTGATCAGGTGCGTCCGGACAACTACAACGAAATCCTGTACAAGTCGGCCGATGGGGCACGTCAGGGAAATCTGGGCCCATTACTCCCTGCGAAACTGCTGGAACGGGTCGGCGATGCCAAAAAGAAAGAAACGTTCTTCGAGTTCGAACCGCCCGGCGACTTTGCTCATCCCATTGTACGTCCCTTCCAGGGCAATCCTGGCGCAGGCCTTGAACTGACGAAAACATTCTCATACTTCAAGACACAAGTCCTTGAAGACCGCGGTGCGACAGTTGTGCTGCGGTTCAGCTCCGGAGATCCTGCCATCGTCGAAGCGCCGTTCGGTCGCGGGCGAGTTCTGCTGGTGACGACGTCTGTCGATCGGGAATGGAGTACCTGGGCCGTCTGGGGTCAAAGTCTGATTCCGCTGATGCATGAAACGGTCAACTTCGCGGTTTCCAGTCGCTGGTCTGATCGCGAAGCACTGGTTGGCCAGCCCCTGACAAGCCATCTGGCCACTCGAGCCTCACGCGTGTCGGCTGTCTTGCAATCGCCGGGAGGTGACACCCAGTCGCCCGTGACTTCCGCCGACGGTCGCAGCGTTGTGACGGAGCCGATCACGCGAGCCGGTTTTCACAAGATGGTACTTGGCCCGCCGGTTGGCAGGACGGACACGTTTGCTGTCAATGTTGATCCGCAAGAGAGCGATCTGGCATCGCTCCGGCCGGAAGAGTTACGGACGGACATCTTACCGGGAATCGAATTCACGTATCAGACGGAATGGGAAGACACCCCCGTCGCGACCGAGAAAAAAGTGCGAGTTGTCAGTACCAGCAGCGGCCTGGCTCGCTCATTGCTTCTGGCGGCATTCTGCCTGCTGATTGTCGAACAGGTGATGGCCTGGAAATTTGCTCCCGGTGCAATTCTTCTCGGACTGTTGGGACTCACCGCTTTGACCACGTGGGCCTGGTCCGCATCCCCACTTTCCGGTGCCGCGATCTTGCTGCTTTGTGTGCTGGTCCTGACGCTTGGCTGGATTCGACGCGCCCGTCGGTGACTTCCGGTAATGACCCGCACTCGAAGTCGTTGGCACTTCGGTCGTCAATGTGCGCACCGACGGATTGCCTCGATCAAGAGGCTGTCCACGTCGCTGTTTCGTTCTTGCAGCCAGTTCGTTTCACCACCTTGAACGGTCGCGATCGGAACACCGTTCAGATATGCGACATGATTGGAAGCCGTACGAGGGACTCGGTCGTGCCGTGTGATGATTCCCACCAGATTCAAAGGATCGGCGGCTGAGATCACCAGGATCTCCTGATTCGGCGTCTCGTCGCGAAGTCGTCGCAGTTGCTGAATCGTGTCTGCGAGTGCAAATTGTTCGCCACCCACTCCGATGATGAATCGCCCGCCGCGAATTTCACCCCGTGCTTCAAGACGTCTGAGCACCTGCAACAGTTCAAACCAGGAGGGGGCTCCTTCTTCGCGTGCGATCAGATCCCGAAAGACAATTCCCCAGCGCCGAATCAACTGCCAGGCCCAGTCTTCAGCGATACTGGCCGTCTTCGCAGGAGAAACACGCTGGGCAGTACTCGTGATTTCGGGGACGGAGATGGTGAGTTGGCTGTTAGGCGGTGCTGCGACCGCTACGACCGCAGTAACTTCCGACGGAGCGCCAACAGATTCCAACGAACGGGGAAAATCAGTGATGGGGACGCGCAGTGACCAGCGACCCAGTGCGGTCATGGTCGTTCGTCGGCGTTCACTGCGATGGTGAGCCGCCGCACGACCGCCATGTGATTTCTCGGAGATCAATGTACGCAATCCGGCAAATCCATCGGCGGTGATCCAGCCACGAGTCACCAGTTCGCCCAAGACTTCGTCCATTTGTGATGGAAGCATCTGAGTCGCCGTCAGCAAGTCTGCGGTGAATGTCGCCCCGCGATCGTTCAAGACTTCCAGAACGTGTTCAGCGGGACTGGAAAGTCCTTCACGATCGGGATTTGGCGCTCGCGCGGTTAACCACGAGACGTCTTCTCGCAGAAACAGCGAGATCGGTGCGACGCGTGTCAGACTCGCCATGGGACGCGACTTATCGGGATTCCTTGGCGGTGCATAGAGACGCCCCCAGCCGACTTCGCCCGTCAGGCAGAGTTCATCGAGCAGATCTGGGCGGTATTGATCGATCCGTGCGGGAAGAATGTCACGCTCCCAGGCGACTGCCGGGATATCGAGCCCCTGCAGTTGTGACACTGCTTCGTAAATTCCGTTTGTCCCCGCTCGGCGATTTCCTTCCATCAGTCCGTGATGTCGTGCCAGGAATCGCATGTAGACATCGACAGTCACAGGCTCAATCTGTTTTCTGAGCCCGTCGAGAGTCAGGCGATGGATTCGCGCGAGCAGTCGGCGATGACACCATTCTACGGGGCGGGTGTT
>CAIWEX010000458.1 GCA_903911795.1 uncultured Schlesneria sp. | reverse complement strand
TCGCGCGACGAGTCGCCAGACGCAACCGTTCAACGGGAGCACCTGCATACTCTTCCAGCCCTCGCATGGGGCTGTCGAGGTGAACGTCAGCGGCGTGTACAAACTTCATGGTCAGTCAGTCGTCATCCAGACTACAGTCAGTCGTCCTTGCGCAGTGGGGCACCATCTCGAGCATTCTACGCGACGGCGAGACGGCGCAATAGCGAAATGCTTGGAATCTCATTCCCGATTATCCTCACGGAAAATGAACGCGAGCCGATAGGTCTCGTCTCGGCGTAATTTGATAGGTTGTTGCCCTAAATCGATTCCGTGCCGGTCGCCAAGCGAACTCTTAATCGAGGAGGGGAATTCAAATCCAGCACTCGAGCCTCGATCCGTCACACTCCGTTGTGTTGCAATCGGAACTGGGCTTCGGCCTGAAGAACGGCCATTAGATTATTGGCCTCAATGTATACTTCATACTCGGCGCGTTCTTCTTCCGTCAAATGGCCTTCGTTCGCCTTGCCGGCCAACTCATCGACCCTATCGGCGAGCGAAGAGTCTGCTGGAAGATGTGCCATTTGACGCAATTGATCGGTGGAAAGAATCGCGAATATCGGGGCCGTACCCCGATGGAACGCGTGCTCTGAATCGGATGTAATGCTCATGGGGTTAGGTCTACCAGAGTATCCACCCAAAGGTCAAATTGATTCTGTGTGGGGCGCCAAACACCCCACTATCAACAACTGGGATCGAATCCAAACGGCCCCGGCGATAAGCTGGGGTTTGTTCGTTGGTCGGAAGCCCATCGTTCATCACGGGCAAGTTACCTTGGAGCGTTGAGTGGAGGTTTGGATGATGGATCGTCGGTACTGGTTGAGCGGTCTTTGTATCGCTCTGTTGGCATCCGTTCCGTTAATGAGTGCCAAAGAGACCGCCACCGAGCAACAGATTTCGGTCCGGTCGTTCTCGCAGAATGACGTTCTCGGCGTTTTGGGCGTGCCAATCGGGACAGTGGTCCGCATCAATGGAGTTGCACTCGACGGCAACAAGACGAATTTCAAAGCCGATGAAGGGCGATGGATTCTGGAGATTGAACGGGTCAACGGTCGCCCACTTAAAGACATCGTGACGTTTCGGGTGAGTCCGAAGGAAGGAGACATCACGTCCCTCGGTCGATTCGAGTGTTACGCTGCAGAGTATGGTGGATTCTTTGGCTATGCGAAAAATCCAGATAAGGTCGATATCGAACAATCGCCAATAACAAGCACCTCAGCCGAAGTCAGTTATCATCCGCAACTGATTCTTTGCAAGTTGAAAACCAAGAAGGGGGGCTGAGCGTGCCCCCCCTGCCGGGCGAGTAATCTGCGGGAAGTCCGGGGAGGTCCGGGGAGGTCCGGGGAGTTCGTCATCAAATTGAGCACACCACCGCAGATGTGGCGCTGTTCTTTGCCTCCCTGCTGGTTCTCTGGAAGCCGCGAAAGAGGGCGAAAGCTTCGTCCCCAATTTAGGCGGACAGTACCCAAAGTTGGGCAATCCGGTATATACGCCTGCGGCTTCTCTATCGCAGACGCTTGGGGTTCGCCGTATTGGGTGATCATCTGGTTGCGGACTCTGATCTCCGCCTACCTGATTCTATGGAAGCCACGAAAGAGGAACGCCCGACCTCCACAAAGCTAGGACACTACCCGAGTCCACTGCTTCGTCGAAATTC
>CAIWEX010000457.1 GCA_903911795.1 uncultured Schlesneria sp. | reverse complement strand
GTGGATGGCCTGGATCGAGGTCAACGAGTTTCCGGCAAAGGGGATCTGACACGCAAACGAACTATCGTCGGTGCTCATCTTGAAGGCGAGAATATCGTCATTGATGTCGACGAAACCCAGTGCCGACGTGGTCGTGTGCTGTCGGCGATCGGGTCCACTCAATGCACCGTTCAGGCAGACGCTGGCCAGCCAGAGGCAGGACGACGCTTCGAATGTACGGTGCGACGTGTCGTCTGTACCGTTGCTCGCGAAGCGCGAAACGCCGTTGTGGCCGGAGATCATGTCCTGTTTCGTACGACAGATAGCGATCAAGGGGTGATCGAGCGAGTGGAGCCTCGCCAGGGTGTGCTGGCACGTGGGCAAAAGTACAAGCAGCACATTCTGGTTGCTAACATCTCACAGGTCGCCATTATTGCGTCGGCAAACGACCCACCACTCAAACCGGCCTTGATCGACCGGTTCATCGTGAGTGCCGCCAAGGGGGAAGTTGCTCCGTTGATTGTGGTCAACAAATGTGACCTCGTGGACCTGGCCGACCTGCAACCACTGATCGGCCAGTACGCTCGAATGGGTTATCCGGTCATTCCCACCAGTGTGGTGACAGGGCTGGGAATGTCACGCTTGCGGCGGCAACTGAAGGAACACCAGACGGTGTTCACCGGTCAAAGCGGCGTCGGAAAATCCTCGCTGCTCAACCATCTTCAACCCGGCCTGGCCTTGCGCGTGGGTGACGTCAGTCATGTCACCCAGAAAGGGCGACACACCACGCGTTTTTCTGAACTTCGCGAATTGAATTCCGGGGGCTGGGTCGTCGATACACCCGGCATCCGGCAACTGGAATTGTGGGACGTGCAACCGGTCGAAGTGGAAGGGTTCTTCGTCGAGTTCCTGCCGTTCGTCCCTCGCTGCAAGTTTCCAGACTGCCTGCATATGTATGAGGATGGCTGCGCCGTCCGGATGGCCCTGAAGCACGATATGATTTCGCCGACGCGGTACGAAAGCTACCTGAGAATGATCGTCGGCGATGATTGATCATTTCGTTATTTCGGCTTTCCAAAGTGCTTGTCAGCGTAGTCGAGGAAGATTCCCCAGTCTTCGCGATCCATCGAGTGCTTGCCGGGCCGAATGAAATATCCGAGCTTGCTGTCGAGCAATACTCGCGACGCTGGACGTTCCTTGGCGTCCAATCCAGAGGTGCCTAACAAAGCATAGACCGGCGCGGCGGCTTTCAGCATTTCAAACTGGCCATCGGGATTCGCCCATTGATCTTCGACCGCATTGCTGTACAGCACGGGTCGTGGAGCACACAGTGCCAGCAGGCAGTGCTGATCGAATGGCAGCTTATCGGGGGTCTCGTTAAACAGCACGAAGTTGTCGCAGAACCAATGGGGAAAGACCGTATTGATCCGCCGGATCGTTTCTACATCCTTGCGATCTATCGCAACTCGGCTTGGAGCCGTCCCGCCGCATCCCGCCTGATGCGGAATTGCTAGAGCAATTCGCTCGTCCATGGCGGCCGCCAGGAGTGTCGTCTTTCCATTGCGTGAATGACCCAC
Organism: uncultured Schlesneria sp.; assembly: GCA_903911795.1. Classification (GTDB taxonomy): domain Bacteria; phylum Planctomycetota; class Planctomycetia; order Planctomycetales; family Planctomycetaceae; genus Schlesneria. The sequence goes on along the minus strand of CAIWEX010000457.1, from coordinate 5,759 downwards.
GGCCGCGATTCGCTTGACGTCGATCGCGCTGGAATGCTTTTCAACCAGGAAATCAATCACTCGATGATAGCCCCAGGCCCATGCCGAAATCGCGCCTGCATCACTGGGACCGGGCGACGTCTGACCCTGCTTGTAGAAGGCGGGTTCGATTCCATCACTGAAGTCGGCCGTATCGGGATCAATGTCCCCGCTGTAGAAGTTGGCGAGGGCATAACCGCGATCAATGACCAGATCCAGATTCCAGGCATCGGACTGAGTTCCGCGTCCCTTTTCCGTCGCCCGTTCATTTTCCGAGCCAGCGCACGATTTGTAGACCCACGACTCGGGAATATGGATTTTGGGATGGTTGGCGAGGGCATGGTTCCCGCAGAAATTCATACCAACGAAGACGGGAGCCGGGCCGGATCGCTTGTTGGGGATTACGAGTAGAACATGCAGACGGTGCTTCAAATCAGGGTTGAAGAATGCCAGTCGGCTTTCACTGAGTGTTGCCTTACCGTCCAGAAACGTTGGATCAGTAAACAGGACTTCTTCAACAATCCACTTCCCGGGCTTGGGAGGAAGGTAGCCGTACATGTAGTGCTGAAACAAAGCCTGCAGTTCGGGCCTCCGCCGGGCATTCCAGTCCGCAGCAGTGGTGACCCTGGTCCCATCCACCATCACCAGCGGATCTGGAAGTTCTGGCCGAGAAGGGAGTGACTTAAAATCTGGAAACTCGGCAGAAAAACTCAGCGAACATGCCGTCAGTAAGACCACGGTTGCAGGAATCAGAGACTTCAACATGGAGTGACTCCAAGGGAATAACGTCATTGAAAGCCATCGGTGCGATGATGCACGGTATCCAACTTTGTCGCGTCCGCCAAGCTCTACGGAACACTCATCTCCGCTGATTTTCACTGATCAGACAGAGGGCAAAATGGCTTTGACGGCATACTGATTCGAAGCGTGCAGGTTCAAAGCATGCCGGAGGGCTCGCTTCCTCACGTTCGGGATCAGCGTGAATCAGCGGTGATCAGTGTTCCAAATCTCTTCCGAACAGCGGACATCAGAGGCCTGAATTGTTATCTTACGGACTGCGGTTTCCGACAGGTCGATAGCCAGACAAGGCGTTTTGATCATGCAGATTCGTGTTGCCACACTGTTCGTTCTGATCATTTTCGGAATCAGTGCTCCTGTTCGGGGAGAGCTTCCTCCCCCTGCTGACAGGAAGATCGATTACACGAAAGACGTGAAACCGATCTTCAAGCAACACTGCTTGTCGTGTCACGGCGATTTGAAACATGAGTCGGGTTTGCGACTCGATTCGCGCGAAGGACTGCTGCGCGGCGGCGACCTCGGCAAGGCCATCGTCGTCGGAAAAAGTGCCGACAGCCGTCTGATCCATTATGTCGCTGCGACTGACCCGAAGAACGTGATGCCCCCTGAAGGTGACCACTTGTCGGCCGCTGCTGTCGGTATTCTGCGAGCCTGGATCGATCAAGGGTGTGTCTGGCCGCAGGAAGAAAATGGCGTGGCGGCGAAAAGCACGCACTGGGCTTACCAACCGCTCCGGGGAGGACCTCCACCGACAACAAAACGAGCCGACTGGGGACTCAATCCGATCGATCAGTTTGTACTCGCGAATCTGGAACAACGCGGGATCGCGCCATCACCAACAGCCGATCGATACACTATGATTCGCCGACTTTATCTTGATCTGCTCGGGATGCTGCCACCTGTCCCCGAAGTCGATGCCTTCGTCAATGACACTCGACCAACGGCCTATGAAGAACTCGTCGATCGTTTGCTGGACTCGCCCCATTTTGGTGAACGATGGGGCCGACACTGGCTCGACATGGCTCGTTATGCCGACTCTGATGGCTACGAGAAAGATAATCCGCGTCCCGATGCGTACCGCTGGCGTGACTGGGTGATCAATGCCATTAATGCGGACCTTCCATTCGACCAGTTCACCGTCGAGCAACTGGCGGGCGACCTGCTCCCGAATTCCACTGCGGATCAGAGGCTGGCAACCGCGTTTCATCGTCAGACACTGACGAATACCGAGGGAGGGACGGACCAGGAGCAGTTCCGGAACGAAGCCTGCTTTGACCGGACCGAAACGACCGGAGCCGTCTGGCTGGGCCTGACCGTTGGCTGTGCCCGCTGCCATTCGCACAAGTATGACGCCATTTCTCAGCGTGAGTATTACCAGCTCTTCGCCGTCTTCAATAACGGCGATGAACAATCGATTGTTGTCCCAAAGACGCCCGAAGAGGTCGCTGCGTATGGTCCCGTCAAGGCAGCATTTGATGCCCAGGTCGCTGCCGCCGTGGCTGATTTGCGAGCCGAACAATCAAAGCAGACACCAGCGTTTGTGGCGTGGGAAGAGAAGATGCGGATGGAGCAGGCGGTCGCTGCTGCCAGTCCCATCAAGCCGCATCTCCTCGACGAACTGCGAGTCGCCAGTGATTCCGAAGCGACACTCCAGCAGCAGAAGGATGGTTCGACGCTGGTGGGGGGAAGCAATCCGGATCGAGTCATCTATACCGTGACAGGTCGCCTCTCCGCCCCGGAAATTAACTCGCTTCGACTGGATGTTCTGCCCGATCCTTCGCTCCCCGCCAACGGGCCAGGTCGAGTGGCACACGGCAACTTTGTCTTATCCGAGATGACGCTTGAAGTCTCTGCTTCCGCAGAGTTCGCGGATGCCCGGCGTCTGGAGTTCAGTGGTGCCAAGGCGGACTTCGAACAGGGGGACAAACCTTGGGCAGCAAAAGACGTCATCGACGGAAAGGACGATACCGGTTGGGCGATTGCACCTCATTTTGGCAAACCACACTGGGCAGTCTTTGGCTTGAAGGAACCTCTCAAGTCGACCGGGCCGGTCTACGTTCGGGTGCGTCTCAGTCAACAGTATGGAACTCAGCACACGATCGGCCGATTCAAAGTCTCGCTGCAATCGGGAATTGAACCTGGAACGAGTCTGGCCGAAAACATCGCCAAAATTGTGGTCATTGCCCCGGATCAGCGTAACGAAACCCAGCGTCAGCAGTTGCTCGACTACTTCAGCAGTCTGCAGAGCCCAACCAAAGAATTGCTGGCCAAGTTGGACGACCTCAAAAAGAAGGAACCGCCCAAGCCCGAAATCTCTGTCCGCGTGATCGGACAACGTACTCAGAATCCTCGCAAGACATTTGTTTTGAAGCGAGGGGAATTCCTCGAACCACTCAAAGATCTGGAAGTGCAGCCAGCCGCTTTTGAAACGCTGCCCCCATTCAAGGCACGTGAAACAACTCAAATGGCCGATCGTCTGGATCTGGCACGCTGGCTTGTTTCCGCTGACAACCCGTTGACCCCGCGAGTGACTGTGAATCACGTCTGGCGACTGCTGTTTGGCACCGGGATTGTCCGCTCTTCCAATGACTTTGGGGTTCGCGGTGATCCACCAACACATCCAGAACTGCTCGATTGGCTCGCAGCCGAGTTCATCGGCCTGAAGCCTGCAGGATCGGTTTCCTCGGGAACGGGACGCTACGCGGCCGGGACACCATGGTCGCGGAAGTCATTGATCAAGCGGATCGTCATGTCGGCAACTTACCGTCAGTCTTCGCAGCACCGCGAAGACTTGCACGATGTTGACCCCCAGAATCAGTGGCTGGCGCGGCAGAACCGACTGCGAGTCGAGGGTGAGATCGTACGAGACATCAGCCTGGATGTTGCCGGGTTGTTGTCGGCAAAAATCGGTGGTCCCAGTGTCTTCCCGCCACTTCCTCCCGGGATCGCCGAATTGAGTTACGCGGGGAACTTCCGCTGGGATCCCTCCAAAGGGGAAGACCGTTACCGCCGCGGAATGTATACCTTTTTCAAACGAACGGCTCCGCATCCGAATCTGACAATGTTCGATTGCCCGGATGCCAATCTGACCTGTATCGAACGACGGACGTCGAATACTCCGTTACAGGCCCTGACCTCACTGAATAACGAGACGTTTACAGAGACATCGCGAGCGTTTGCCAGGCGACTGCTGATGACGGCAGCGCCCGATGACCGAACCCGACTTTCTGCTGCCATTCGTCTCAGCGTGGCTCGCCCACCGCGTGATGCTGAACTGACGGCGCTGGCGGAACTGCTCAAGTCCGCTCGAGACTGGTATCGCACGCATCCCGATCAGGCAAAGCAACTCGTTGCTGCTGATGCGGCACCGGCCGTGTCGGCTGATGAGAACGCCGCCTGGATCGCGACGGCGAGAATCCTGATCAATCTCGACGAATTTATCACACGCGAATGACCGACTGTTTGAATCATGTTCCCCGGCCATAGACCTGATTTTGAATTCGGAAGTACCCATGACACCCCACGAAGTCTACCTCGCGCAAACTCGACGCAACTTTCTGACATCGACCGCCAGCGGCCTCGGCCTGGCGGCTCTCGGAGGAATGTTGACGGGGGATGGCGTGATCTCGCCACCGACCGCGATTGCAGGTTCCAACCCTGCTGCGGCGAATCCACTCGCGATCAAGCCACCTCACTTCGCTCCAAAAGCCAAGAGCTGCATTTTCCTGTTCCAGGCGGGTGCTCCTTCGCATCTTGACTTGTTTGATCCAAAGCCGAAGTTGAACGAACTGGATGGAAAGCCCCTTCCGAAAGAGATGCTGGAAAAGGTCCGTTTCGCCTTCATCAAGAAGGACACGGCGGTGCTGCTCGGCTCGCCTCGCAAATGGTCCAAGCACGGCGAATGTGGCATGGACTTTTCGGACTTTCTGCCCAATATCGCGACGTGTGCCGACGACATTCTGATGATCCGATCGATGTTCTCGGAACAGTTCAATCATCATCCGGGCCAATTGTTGCTTTCCTGCGGTCGCCCAACTTTTGGCCTTCCAACGATGGGAAGCTGGTTGACGTACGGGTTGGGGACCGAATCCCAGAACCTGCCAGGCTACGTTGTTTTAACCAGCGGTCGGGGTTCGAGTGGCGGAACGTCACTATTTTCGAGTGGTTTCCTGCCGTCTCACTATTCAGGGGTTCTCTTCAGAAACAAAGGTGAGCCGGTACTGAATCTCACCAATCCCGATGGCTTGCCGCCGGAACTTCAGCGGCGTGGTTTAGACGCACTCAAGTCGCTGAACGAAGGCCGGCTGGGAGAAATGCATGATCCCGAGATTGCCAGCCGGATTGCCAGTTACGAACTGGCGTTCCGCATGCAGTCGGCCGCACCAGAGTTGATCGACCTGGGGGGCGAAACGTCGACGACCCTCGATGCTTATGGTGTCAATCGGGCACAGCATCCCCAGGCGACTGGACGCGGCAACGTTGATAATGCGCACCTGTCGTTCTCTCGCAATTGTCTGCTCGCTCGCCGGATGGTCGAACGGGGCGTGCGGTTTGTGAATATTGTCTACGAAGCCTGGGATCAGCACAGCAGTCTGGATGCCGACCTGCGGTATAACTCCTGGGTCGTCGACCAGCCGATCGCTGCCTTGTTGAAGGACCTTAAGCAGCGCGGTTTGCTGGAAAGCACCCTGGTTGTCTGGGGAGCGGAATTCGGACGGACGCCACTGGGTGAAAATCGTCCCAGCCGCGATCCCAACACGGGACGTGACCACCATCCGCATTCCTTCTCGCTGTGGATGGCCGGAGGTGGAATCAAGGGAGGACAGGTCTATGGCGAGTCGGACGATATCGGCTGGGGCGTCGCCAAGGACCCGGTCCACGTCAACGATTTTCACGCGACCTTGTTGAAGCTTTTTGGTTTGGATCACTTGAAGCTCACCCAT
>CAIWEX010000456.1 GCA_903911795.1 uncultured Schlesneria sp. | reverse complement strand
GCGAAGAACGAATGGTCGCAACTCGACCTCGCGGGTCAACCCCCGCAACGTGCGAATTCGCAATTGGCCTATGATATCGAGCATCAGAAGATTGTGCTGTTTGGCGGAGATCAGCTCGATCAGTTACTCGCGGATACGTGGGTGTTGGACCTCGCCGCGAAGACGTGGTCACAGATCTCCGCGATACGATCCCCGTCGCCACGTGCGGGACACACACTCGCCTGGCTGCCGAAAGCAAAAAAGATCTTGTTGCTTGGCGGATATACCTACACTTCGGCGACGGGGTACGTTGAAAGACTCTATCAGCCCCTGCCGCTGGAAAGCTGGCTATTTGACTTCAAAACAAAGCAGTGGCAGTTACTTGCTCGATTTGAAAAGGGGACCTCCCCCGAATCCACAGCGCCGACACCGCTCCCAGCTGCGGTGAGTGACGACGACCGAGTGATCGTCTTGTCTAAAGGGACATGGATTACTCGTATTGATGCCAGTCGACCTGATGCAGTAGGGACAGAGATGTTCGGTGTCGGTCCGGGGACAACACTGCGACGTTCGGGGCCGCACGATCCTCAATGGTTCCTGGAGGAAGTCCCTGCCGCGAATCCCGATGAGGTCGCCAGTCGACTGGCCGCGCTACCCGTGAATCAATTTGTCAAACACAAGACTCCGAAGTTGCCGAGACCCAATATGGATTGGGGGAGCGCCATCCTGGCTCCGGAACTCGATCGAATCGTCCGCTTTTCGGGAGGCCATTCGGCTTACAGCGGAACGGCGCCGCAGGTTTATGACATCAAGACAGATCGCTATTCGCTGCCGTTCGCTCCGGAGTATCCACTCGAATATGTCTACAGCAATGATCAGGTTCGCGGCGAATGGAGTTTTCGTGGCAACCCCTGGATGACAGGACATACGTACAAGTCGACTGGCTATGACCCGAATCTGCGTTCGTTGGTTTTCGCACCGCATGAATACACGTACTTCTTCGACCCGATCGCCGGCAAATGGTCCCGCAGCCCCGAAAGGAATCCTTATCGTGCCGACTTCTATAACGTCACCGTTTGTGCCACCCCGGCAGGAGCGGTTGTCTGGGCTGATCGACGGCCAGGTGGCGACGGTCTGTGGCGATTGGATGCAACCACACGAACTTGGCGCGAACTTCCACTGGCAGGTGACAAGTTGCCCCAGAAGAGTCCAGATCAACATGGTCTGGCATTCGACTCGAAGCGAAACCGATTGCTCTTCTTCAGCAATGCCGACAAGAAAAAAGGGAATGTGCTGGAATACGATATGAAGTCGGGAACCGCCCGGTGGCTGGACGTGGCTGGAAGCAGTCACGCGACGGTCCCTTCTCGGGAAACGGTCTACCTGCCAGAACACGATATTGTTCTGCTGGCGGCGAGAACTCGCATCGGCGAACGGTCGCTGTGGTTGGCCTATGATTGTGCGAAAAACGCATGGCGAGGCATGGAACTGACGGGCGACGATCCGATCGGCAAAGGGACGTCAGCAGGAGTTTTTCACAACTCGGTGGGAATGATGTACGATCCGAATCGAAAACTGGTCTGGTTCGTTGATCAGAACAGCCATGTTTTCAGCTTGAATCTTGACCTCAGCAAGGCAAAAGTCGTTCCGTTGGAGTGATGTCGCCTGCTTTACGGCCATCCAGGAAATTGCAGGGTGGCACAGCTTGCTTCAAGCTGGGTGCGCAGCACAAGAAACCTCAAGCCGAGTGTCGATGCACAATTCGCGTTGTACATTGTCGAATGTCGGCCTAAAGTTTTTCAGACATCCGCCCTTCCCGCTTCACGCAAACTCACCCCGGTAGCCGAAGCGGCAACCAGAGCCACCCTGCGAAAATCTCGAACGAGGTGATTTTCAGGGAATATTTTCGTCGCGATGCGAGTCCTGTATTCATCGGATGACGTCGTGAACCCGTCGTCAGTTCTCGAGTTGAGCACGTCACGACTTTCTTTCTTTGACTTCTCATAGCACCTCCTTTCGTCCCTCTTTCAGGAGCCGCATCATGCGTTGGCTTTTGCTGGGCAGCGTCGTTCTTTGTGCCATCTCCCTCGGTTGCGGCGATTCATCACCCTCCAGCCGTCCACGGAAGGTGGAAGCTCACCGGCGGCCTGATCTTATCCAGGGGGATCAGGTGGAAGTCGCCTCCAATACTGAATCGTACGATCATCTGACGGACAACAGTTTTCTCTCCGTGCGACAGCAGCCGCTGTCGACATTTTCGATTGATGTCGACACCGCTTCGTATGCAAATGTCAGACGCTTCCTCACGGAAGGACAGCTTCCCCCGGCTGACGCCGTGCGAATTGAAGAACTCGTCAATTACTTCCCTTACGACTATCCACAACCAAAAGGGGACGAACCCTTTTCCGTGACCGTCGATGTGGCGGACTGTCCCTGGAAAGCGGGGCATCGCCTGGCGCGGATTGGCCTGAAGGGGCGTGAGATCGAACATGACAAACGGCCCGTCAGTAATCTGGTTTTCCTGATCGATGTTTCGGGGTCGATGCAAGACTCGAACAAATTGCCACTCGTCAAGCAGGGATTGAAGTTGCTCGTCGAGCGACTGACAGAGAATGATCGCGTGGCGATCGCGGTCTATGCGGGTGCGTCCGGCCTGGTTTTGGATTCAACGACAGCCGACCAGAAGGACAAAATTCTGACCGCAATTGATCGTTTGCAGTCGGGTGGGTCAACAAACGGGGCTGCCGGAATTGAACTGGCCTATCGTGTCGCAGGGGAATATTTCGTCACTGGCGGTACAAATCGCGTCATCCTGTGCACGG
>CAIWEX010000455.1 GCA_903911795.1 uncultured Schlesneria sp. | reverse complement strand
CTCAATCAAATTCAAGGCTTCACGCTTGTACTCGGCACTAAACTGACGACGTTCTTTCGACATGCGATGGACTCCTCAAGGTTAAGCATACTTCGCTTTTCCTCGCGCCCACTTTTCTTGGGCAAGTCCACGTCTTCGCGTCTTTGCGTGAGCCCCTCTTCCGGCCGCGTCCCTTCCGGACCAGCGCTTAACGCTTGTCCAGACTGTTGATCCGCTCTTCCAGTGGAAGCTTGACGTTGGGAAGCCCATTCGGGCGGAACCGGACAATGCGTCCGGGACGATATTCTTCCAGCAAACGGTTGAACTGCACTCGCAATTGCAAGCCGCTGCTCCCCAGTCCCGTAGTCCCGTAGGTCAGGCTATGTCTGACTCTTGGAAGTCAGGGTGTAATGGTCCCGTAGTTTGGCGAACAATGTCGTCATCTGACATCACTTTGTCAGGCACAGCCTGACCTACGGGGCTTCGACTTATCATGACTTCGGCGTAGAGTCACCTGGCAAGATTCAAAATCCTGACCGATTTTGTATACTCACCTTTCAATTCCCGGCTTAGCCAGCAACGAAGGACCTTGCCATGTTGTTCCGTCACGGCGATGTACTCATTCAGAAAGTTTCGAAGCTCCCTGCGGATGTTCGGCGTCTGCGGCATCGGACGTTGGCTCATGGTGAACTCACGGGACACAGTCATCAGATTCAGGAAAGCAATGGCGTTGCCCTTTGGGAGTCTCTGAGCGAATTGTTCCTGGAAATCGAATCGCCTCACGCAACTGTGGTCCATCAGGAACACGCAGCGATCGAGATTCCTGCCGGCATTTATCGAGTGTGGCGACAGCGCGAGTACACGCCTGAGCGGATCGTGGTTGTTCGAGACTAAGTTGTCCACGACGAACCAGGAATCCACCCATGGCTAAAGCGACTTCTGATCCATCGTTGGCTGCGGCAGATTTGATTTTGTCGGGGAAAGCCCCGGCTGGTCTTCACGTCGACGGCAAGCTCAATCTCGCAGGGAAGTCGAAGCTGCAGCAGTTGCCCGCTGGTCTGACGTGTTACGAGCTCAACGCGTCTCAGGCGAGCCTGGAATCGCTTCCTGCCGACCTTTCCGTCGAGTGCGTTCTGGAGTTAGAGGGTTGCAGCAAGCTGCAGTCACTCCCTGCCAACCTGAAGGTTGGAACGCTGAATATCGCCAATTGCACAAACATCACGGAGTTGCCGGAAGGGCTCGACGTCTGGTTCCTGAATGCCTCGGGTTGTACGAAGCTGACTCACTTTCCACGCCGAGCCAACATTGCGCGTGGCAGTCTGAATGTGAACGGTTGCCGGTCCCTGGTCGCTCTGCCAGATTATCTGACCGAACTGGGGACGCTCGATATTGGGAACTGTCCGCAACTGACAGCACTCCCGCCGCGTCTGAACATTTCGTCGTGGATCGAAATCGCCGGGAGCGGCCTGACCGAGTTGCCAGCACAGCTGCAGCACGTCGGTATTCGCTGGCGCGGCGTCTTGATCGATCAGATTACTGCATTCTCTCCTGAAAAGCTGAACGCCAAAAAGGTCCTCGCAGAACGCAACGCCGAGCGTCGGCGCGTGATGATCGAACGCATGGGGTTCGAGCGATTCATGCACGAGGCTGATGCCAGGCGACTGGATACCGATCGCGACCCGGGCGGGCTGCGTGAGTTGCTGCAAGTGCCGATGAAGGGAGACGAAGACATCGTCTGTCTTTCTGTAAACTGTCCTTCCACCGGACGTCACTACCTGCTGCGAGTTCCACCGACGATGAAGTCCTGCCACCAGGCTGCAGCTTGGATCGCAGGCTTCGATGACCCGAAGCTGTATAAGCCAATCAAAGAGACCTGATCCCCAAACGAATTGCCCCGAGGAGACCGCACGTGAGCTTTCGAGAATTTGAATATGCGGATGGAAAGTCATTCAAGTTTTGGAAGATCGAACTGCAGGACAGCGATGTCGTAACGCAGTACGGCCGCATTGGCTCGGCGGGGCAAGAGACCCGGAAGAACTTCGCTTCGCCCGAGAAGGCTCAGAAGGAATACGACAAACTCGTCGCCGAAAAACTGGGGAAAGGTTATTTCGAGAAGTCGACGACTGCAGCGGCACCCAAGCCATCTGCCGCACCGACTCCGTCGACAGACAAGGACGCGAAAACGCCTGCCAAGAGTACTGCGGTCGCCGCTCCCGCAGGGATTCGCGAATTTGAATATGCCGATGGAAAATCGTTCAAATTCTGGAAGGTCGAACTGAAGGGGACAATTGTCGCGACGCAGTACGGTCGGATTGGTTCAGCAGGCCAGGAAACTCAAAAGGACTTTGGCTCGCCTGAGAAAGCTCAGAAGGAATACGACAAACTTGTCGCCGAGAAGCTCGGTAAGGGGTATGTCGAGAAATCGGCGGGCGGGACTGCGCCCGCGAGCACAGCAGCGCCGGCCCAGGCGGCTGCGGCCACCAGTTCCAGTGGTGAACTCTCGCCCATGTTCTTCAGCACGACTCGCAGCAGCAACTTCGAACCCCTCTCGACGTTTATCGGTGAGCGGGTTGCCGATTTTCGCCAGAAAAAGTCGATCAAGGGAAAGAGCGTCGTGCGAGTCCGGGTGTCGTATGATGACGAAGATGATGATGAGGATGGGGGCGAGCCGAACTTTGGCAATCGCCTGAGTGCCTTTCTGGCCAGTGATGCTGCGCCAGCCACCAAAGGATTGATCCTGGGCGCATACGATCTGGAAGGGGGATGCAGCGGCGGTGGGGCGTACGACGAAATTGTGAAGTGCAAGGATCGCCTGCCCAACCTGAAAGCGCTGTTCCTCGGTGATATCGTGCAGGAAGAATGCGAGATCTCCTGGATTCACCAGTCCGATGTCTCGGGCATGCTGCAGGCATTTCCTCAATTGGAAATGCTTCGCATTCGCGGGGTCGACGGCCTGGCGATCAGCAGTCCGCAGCACTCTCAACTGCGGGCGCTGGCGATCGAATCGGGTGGATTGCCGGTTTCCGTGATTTCCCAGATCTGCCGCGGCAAATTCCCGGAACTGGAATACCTGGAACTGTGGCTTGGTACGCCGAATTACAATGGAGACTGCCGAGTCAACGACCTGCAGCCGTTGCTCAAAGGGACGCTCTTTCCCAAGCTCAAGTACCTGGGATTGCGGAATGCTGAGATTGTTGACGATATTGCCGCCGTGATCGTGACATCGCCGATAGTGGATCAACTCGAGATTCTGGACCTTTCGCTGGGGAACATCAGCGACGTGGGAGGAAACGCCCTGCTGCATCTGGAATCGAAAACGAACCTCAAACGACTCGACCTGCACCATCATTACATCAGCAAGCCGGTCCAGAAAAAGCTGAAGCAACTTCCGTTTCCAGTCGACCTCAGCGACGCCAAAACCGTGGACGAAGATGACGAAGATGAAGGATTCTCCGGCCGCTTTATCTCCGTCAGTGAGTAATCGGCATCGATGGGTCGTACTTGGTAACCCGGACAACCGGCGGACCAGATTATTTCAATCCGCACTTCAGGATGTCGGACAGCCCGCTGCGCACATCGTGTCCTATCGTGATTTGCTGCGGGGTGAAATTGATCTGTCCGAGGTTTTGGCTCAATTCGCAGGCGAACCTTGTATCCTGCGGATTGAGTCGCCTGGGGAAGATCACGACATCGAGCGTCGAATGATTGCTCGCGGTGCTTCGGCGGAGGGAATCAGTCCTGCTGCCGCGTTGCGACTGCGCGATGATCAGGGACGCGTGCGGCATGTGCGCCAATGGTTCGCCGGGTTTTGCTCACTGCTAAAAGATGTTGAACAGGCGATCCGGAAATTTCCCGGAATCTCCGTGCAGAACCATCCCGCGGCCATTCGTCTGCTGTTTGACAAACCAGGCTGTCACAAGTTTCTCGCCGAGCATGGAGTCTCGGTGGCCCCATCGTTACCGGCGATCAACTCGTATGATGCCCTGCGTGAGGCGATGAAATCAGTCGGCTGGTCACGCGTGTTTGTGAAGCTGGCCTGGGGTTCGTCATCCTCGGGTGTCGTCGCATTCTCCACGGTTGGCACACGGCCACTGGCGATCACATCGCTGGAACTGGTCCGGCGACGAGGCGAAGCCCGTTTCTACAACAATTTGAAACTCTCGCGGTATGACCGGGAGAGTGACCTGCGTGCGATTTTCGACTTTCTCGGGCGCGAAGGGGTTCATGTGGAGCAGTGGCTTCCCAAGGCAACGCAGGGGGATCGCAACTTTGATCTGCGCGTTGTGACGTTTGCTGGCAAAGCGTGTCATACCGTCGTCCGCACCAGCCGATCTCCTATGACCAATCTGCACCTGGGAAACCGCCGAGGCGATCTGTCCCTCGTTCGTCAAGCCGCCGGTTCTCGCTGGAGTATCATTCCCGCCCTGTGCGAACAAGCCGCCCGAACGCTTCCCGACGCTTTGTATGTAGGTTGGGATGTGCTCGTTACTCCCGGCTTCCGCAGGGCTGTCATACTGGAAGGGAATGCGTTTGGCGACTTGCTTCCCAACCTGATACATGAAGGATATTCCACTTATGGTCGAGGGATCGCTGAGGTCTTGCAGGGTAAAGTCTAAATGACCGTGCGCGATTTTACTCGAAGGTCAAGGAGGAGGTCGCCGCGAAGACACTGCTTCTCCGAGGACTCCGAAGCAGTGGCACCACCGCAACAACCACAATCGCGCACGGTCATTTAGCGGAGTCGAATCGAATGATCCTTGACCTTGGTCCGCAAAAAAACGATGGTGGACACATCAAAAAATTTCGCAATCGGTGAGGCGTCTGATGTTCCGTGCCATTCTTTTTGATCTGGACAATACGCTGTTCGACCGGCAAGCGGCTTTCCGTCTGTATGCGAACGACTTTTGCCGTCGCCGTTTGCACTTGCCGCCCCTCGAACAGGAACAGGCTTTGCACGACCTGATCGCTGCGGACGATTGGGGATATCGGCCGCGAGTTGAGTTCTGCGAATGGGTGAGCAGGCGGTTCCCTGCTGCAGAGCTTCAGGCTGGCGAGATCTGGGAGGATTTCTGTCAGCACTTGCCGACGTTTGTTGAACCTGATTCCCGCGTGCAAGAGATGCTCGCGCGGCTTGCGGACCGGTTTCAACTGATCGCTCTCACAAATGGCTCAGGCCGTAACCAGCAGGAAAAACTGCGCCGTGCCCGGTTAGGTGATTACTTGCAGAAAGCAATCGTCTCGGGCGAGGTGGGATTCGAGAAGCCGCATCGGGAGATCTTTGAACACGCGTTGTCTGTTGCCGGGTGTTCGGCCGACGAAGCACTTGTCGTGGGGGATGACCCCCGGGCTGATATTGTCGGCGCGAAACAGGCAGGACTGAAAGCCTGCTGGGTGTCGCTCGGTCGGTGTTATCCTGCCGGGATGATCCAGCCCGACGAAGTTCTGTTCAGTGTGCTGGATCTGGAGAGGTGGCTCGCATGATTTCCGCCGCCTCACTGATCGGCACTCATGACGTGTTGCTGATGACGCTCGATACGCTGCGTTACGATGTGGCTGTTCAGGCACTGCAATCGGGGATGACCCCCAACCTGGCAGCACTCCTGCCCGGTGGCGCGTGGGAACAGCGACACTCACCCGGCAACTTCACTTACGCCGCACACCAGGCATTCTTCGCCGGTTTCTTGCCGACACCCGCTCGACCCGGCCTGCATCCTCGATTGTTTGCCGCCCGCTTTCCGGGGAGCGAAACCACCACCGATGCGACGTATGTCTTCGATGCACCCGACATTGTCACCGGCCTGGCTCAACATGGTTACCACACCATCTGCATCGGGGGCGTCGGCTTTTTTAACCGATTGAGCCCTCTGGGGAGTGTGCTGCCATCGCTGTTCGCAGAGAGTCACTGGTCGCCCGAACTGGGTGTGACGGATCCGGCATCGACCAGGAACCAGATCGACCGGGCATTGAAAGCGATTGACGGCGTGGATGATCAACGGCGCATCTTTCTGTTTATCAATGTTTCGGCGCTCCATCAGCCCAATTGTTTTTATCTGAAAGAGGCGACCGAGGACTCGCCGCAGTCTCAGGCGGCGGCACTCGCCTACGTCGACAGTTGTCTGCCACCGCTGCTGGCGAAACTTCGATCACGAGCACCACTGCTGGGAATTGTCTGTTCTGACCATGGAACAGCCTACGGCGAAGAGGGTTATTGGGGACATCGCGTCTCTCATCCGGTCGTCTGGAACGTCCCGTACGCGGAATTTGTACTACCGGGCGAAAAGGGGGTGACGCCATGAGCGCACCAGCGGCGGTTCTGGGTACCACACCCTATGTTGCCTATGCCTATTCCTATCCACATAAGACGAGCTATCAGCCTCTGGATCCTCCGCGCCCTCTGCGTGACGTCTGGCTGCATGAGCGTCAGGAGTCGCTGTTTCTTTATCTGCATGTCCCCTTTTGCGAATTTCGCTGTGGATTCTGCAATCTGTTCACCTTCGCCAACCCGGCCGGGGATTGGACGAAGCGGTATGTCGCTCAGATTCGCCACGAAGCGGAGCAGGTGCGACAGGCACTTCCCGATGCCAGCTTCACTCGATTGGCGATTGGTGGCGGCACGCCAACCTTTCTGGAAGTTGATGAACTCAGCAAGCTGTTGCAGGTCGCGACCGAGGTGATGGGTGCTCAGCCGAAACAGATTCCTGTGTCGATCGAAGCATCGCCGGCGACCGCCACCAGCGAGAAACTGTCGCTGTTACGGGAATTCGGCGTCGATCGACTCAGCCTCGGAGTGCAGACCTTTGATGAACGCGACTCCCGCAGTATCGGGCGACCTCAACGAACATGCGATGTTGAACAAACGATCGCACACGTTCGCGCCATTGGGTTCCCGGTACTGAACCTGGACCTGATCTATGGCGGCGAAGGGCAAACGATGCAGGCCTGGCTGGACAGCGTCAAAGCCGCCATCCAGTATCAACCCGAAGAACTGTACCTGTACCCGCTGTATGTCAGGGAACTGACGGGCCTAGGGAGCAAGCCGCATTCATGGCCCGACCAGCGACTCCCAATGTACCGGGAAGCACGCGAGGTGTTGCTGTCGTCCGGATACGAACAAGTCTCATTGCGGATGTTCCGTAAACCCCAGATGTCTAACGACGAAGGACCGGTCTACTGCTGCCAGTCTGACGGAATGATCGGGCTTGGACCGGGAGCCAGATCGTACTGTTCCACGCTGCATTACTCGACCGAATACGCCGTCGGCAAGAGTGGTGTTGCAGCGATCCTGTCAGACTACCTGGATCGCCCCGTCGCCGATTTCAACTCTGCCCGCCATGGCTTCGTCCTGGATGACGAAGAACGAGAACGGAGGTACCTGATACTTTCTCTATTGCAGGTTTCAGGGCTGGATCGATCCGATTACGTCACACGGTTTGGCCGCGATGTCGTCGAAGCTTTTCCACACCTGCGGGAACTGATCTCATCAGGCCTCGTTGAAGAAGACAGATACCTGCGGCTGACGACCACAGGCCTGGAATTGTCGGATGCCATTGGCCCGTGGCTGTATTCTTCGCGCGTTCAGCGGCTGATGGAGAGCTACACATGGCATTAGACCTGACGCTGCTGTATCGAGGGCCGCTTTCCAGTTGTAACTACGACTGTCACTATTGCCCGTTCGCCAAACGTCATGAAACCGCCGCCGAGCTGGCAGTCGACCGACAGGCTCTGGAACGATTTGTTCGCTGGACGGCGTCACGTACCGAAGACCAGTTGTCGATCTTGTTCACTCCCTGGGGTGAGGGACTCGTACGACGCTGGTATCAGGATGCGCTGGAGCAACTGAGCCTGCTGCCACAGATTCGCAAGGTCGCGATCCAGACCAACCTCTCCTGCCGTCTCGACTGGCTCGCACGCTGTGATCGTTCGAACCTCGGACTGTGGTGCACGTTTCATCCCTCACAGACCACTCGGCAGGCATTCCTCAGTCAGTGCCGCGAACTGGATCGCCAGCAGGTCCCCTACAGCGTGGGAGCGGTCGGACTGAAGGAGGATCTCGACGAGATCACCCGTCTGCGGGAGGAACTTTCGCCAGACGTCTATCTGTGGATCAATGCCTACAAGTCACAGGCTGACTACTATGCCGAGGAAGATATCCACCGGTTTGAGAGCATTGACCCGCATTTCCGCACAAACAACCAGTACCACACCAGCCTGGGTCGATCATGTCGGACGGGTGCCAGCGTGGTGTCCGTGGATGGCGATGGCAACCTGTACCGCTGCCACTTCATCAAGCAACAGATTGGCAACCTGTACGAACCCGGATTCGAGCAATCTCTCCGCGAGCGGCCCTGCACGAATGCGACCTGTGGCTGCCACATCGGCTACGTGCATCTTGACCATCTGGAGCTGGGGGCCGTTTATGGTGATGGCATTCTGGAACGAATTCCTGTGAGATTGACTACGCCATCCGCGACCGCCATTGAGACCCTATCCACTTCAGATATGGGTTCAACGGGACGGTGACCGCTGTCACCTCGCCTAAGACAATTCCAACCCGCGCATGTTGCCGGTACTGGAGGCGAATCGGTCGGTCTCGACGCCGAGCCGCTGGAGCATGCTCACGAAGAGATTGGCCAGCGGATAGTTCCGGTTCCGATCGAACGCGAGATGCTGTCCGTGCCGAAAGCCGCCGCCCGCGAGCAGCACCGGTAGATTCACATTGGAGTGCGTATTGGCGTCGCCCATACAGGTGCCGAACAGCACCATCGTGCGATCCAGCAGCGTCGCATCGTGCTCCCGTGTGGATTTCAGCCCGTCCAGCAAGCCGGCAAATTTGGCCAGGCCCGCTTTCTCAATTGTTTCGAGTTGTGACAACGCTTCTGTGCTGCCGCCGTGATGCGTCAGGTTGTGGGTGTCCTGACTCACTCCGGGCAGTCTCAACGGCGGCGTCGTGAAGCTGACGAACACCGTGATCAGGCGAGTACTGTCGGACTCAATTGCCAGCCGCAAGACATCGTACATCTGCTGAATCTTGTCGATCAGCAGTGAATGGTCCTTGAGGTTAATTTCCTGCGGTTCCGGTACGACTGCCTTGGGTTTGGGACGTTGTTCCCACGCGGCCGATTCCTGGAATTTTCGTTCCAAACCGCGCACGGCGGTGAAGTATTCATCCACCCGCTGCCGGTCGCCGCCCCCCAGTGTCTCCTGCATCCGCCTGGCGCGATCGCTGACGAAATCGAGCAGGCTGCGTCCGCGCCGCAAATCTTCCAGCCGCGCGGCGACTTCCCGAGGATTGCCTTGGATGAACATGCGGCGATAGATCGCCGCCGGGCTGCTTTCAGGCGGAATCATCACGCCGTTGCGAGTGTAAGACAGTCCCCGCGATCCCGGTCCGATGAGTACGCTCAGCGAGGGGAACCGCGTTTTGGTGCCGATTTGCTCGGCGGCGAGTTGATCGAGCGAAATCGTGTTGCGAAAGCCGCCAGACATTGGATGGGGGGCACCGGACAGAAAGCAGATCTCCGCCTCGTGCCCGCCATCCACGTCAGGGTGAGACACGCCAGAGAAGACCGTGAAATCGTCGCGATGCGCTTCGAGTAATCTCAAGTACGGCGAAAGTTCGTAGTCGCGGCCGCTCTGCTCAGGGAAGAATTTCTGCGGCAGGATTCCCTGGTTCGTCTCGATCGCCACGAGGCGTTGCGGCACCGCGGATTCGGCGTCGGCCGCGCGGGCGGCGGAGCCAAACAGAGGCCGCATCGCTTCGAGAAACGGAAGCGCCATCGAGACGCCCATGCCGCGCAGCAAAGTGCGGCGTGAAATGGACGGTCGCGGGACGTGAAAGGAGGAACTCATGGTCTTCATCCAGGTTGGTGATTGACTGTCTGGTGGATGTTGCTGCCCCGGATGAACGACGAAGTATTTATCCATCTATTTCACGTTTGTCTGCTGTTCGCTCATCAGTTGCCATTCGCTCTTCCCGTAGCGACCCCAAACCGAAGTATAACGAACATCCCACACCGCCTCTTTTTGACTTGCCCGGGTGGCCACGGAGCGGCCGGTTTCGATCACAGTATCGCCTACAATCCGAATCTTCTGCTCGGAAATCTTCACGGCATCAATTTTGTTTTTGGGGTCTTTCTTTTTCGGTTTGTAGAAGGGTTCGGGCGAGCTGACTTTGGGTGGTTCCTCTCTCCCGTTTTCGAACCACAGGTCCATCACCAATTGGTAACGACTCTGGAGAAGGCCATCTCTGCCGATAAACGTCAGGCGTTCGTTCACGAGTGGTCCGTTGAAGAATTCGCCGTCTTCATTTTGGAATGCCAGCCACTTCTTTTCGGAATTATTTTTGATGGCCGTGATCACTTCTCGCGGGTCTTCCGCGGGGACGAACAGCATCAAACGGTCGTTGTTACCTTCAGTGCTGGTGACGAAGTCTTTTGGCCGCCCCTTCGTGTCGAGGTTGTAGCAGATCAACAGTTTACCCTCTTTGACGCCAATAATCGCCTCGCGCGTCTCGCCGGGAACTGGTTTTTCGGTCGTCAGAGTGATCGGCGCGGGAGTCTGTGCTCCATCGAGGCGGTAACTCAGCAGACTAAGAACTTCGCCTTCGACACTCATGCCTGTGATCGTGTCCTTGGTGACGACAAAGTACGACGGCGGGCGGGAGTCAGGCGCCTTCACTCCGGCTCGTTCCATCGACGCCAGACGCCAGGCACCAACCCACGGAGCCGGTTTTGGTTCTTCGGGCTCGTCCGCGCGGGCGGCCGTGGCAGCGAACAGGATCAGGAGGATTGACGGGGAACAAATCCGATTGAGGGTGTACATCTGCGTTCCTTCTGCTCTCGGTCGAGTGCTTGTTGTGTTTCTCATTCG
Organism: uncultured Schlesneria sp.; assembly: GCA_903911795.1. GTDB lineage: Bacteria > Planctomycetota > Planctomycetia > Planctomycetales > Planctomycetaceae > Schlesneria. Next base: position 4,733 of record CAIWEX010000455.1, on the reverse strand, counting down.
CCCTGATGACATTTTGGGATAACCGAGACTCTTCGCGGGCGGTTGGTTCGGCATCCTACCTCGCCGGGCTTTGGTGTTCGTTGACGACCCACCACTTCCCGTCCTTGCGGACCCAGGTCGCCGTGTACAGGACATCCCAAACCGGCTCCTTGAGATCCTTCCTCGATCCCAAGGCCCTCCCGGTCTCGACCGCGGTCTCGCCGCCGAGGACCACAATCACCTGGTCCGACACCGTCACCGCGTCGAGCTTCTTGGTCGGGTCGTTCAACGTCTCGAACACGACCGCAGTGTAGTCACGGCGCTTCGCGTCGGGGCCCGTCCGTTTGAACTCGGCGTCAAAGACCAAAGTGTTGTACGCCACTAAGTCCTGATCGCGGATGGACTGCCAGCGTTTCTGGGAGGCCGCCTCCACTTTTCGCCCTTCGATCGAATCGACGTCCTTCTTCCACCCCGGTACATCTTTCCCGAGTTCCTTCATCGCCGCCTTGATCCGCTGCGGCGTCCAGTAGCCGCTCGGGTCGAAGATCTGTGTCTTGGGATACATCTCCGTCATCTCATCCAGTTGTTTCGCAGTCATTCCTCCCTTGCCGACCCGCATCATCTGCATCCGGTCCTTCTGAGGCACCACGGCTAGCCCCTTCGCCGTGACTTCGGTCATCCCCACGTACAGATTTTCCAACTCGCCCATGTCCTTCAGGGCAGCCATCCCCTTGTCGGTGATCTGGGTGCCATCCAGGCCGAGGTCGTGCAGTTTCGTGAGCTCTGCCAGCCACGGCATCCCGGCGTCGGTGATTTTGGTCTTATTCAGGCCGAGGAACTTCAAATTCTTCATCTCCTCCAGGAATCGCGTATCGTCGTCCCCAAAATTCGTCTCGGACAGGAAGAGATCCTCCATCTTGATCAACCCGGCCAGATGCACCCATCCCTTGGAGGTGACGTTTTTGCTGTTTGTCCAGAATCGTTTCAGGTCTTGCATCTGGCCGATCCGCCTCATGCAAGCGTCGTCGACGAAGTCCCCGAACAGGGTGAGTTGTTCGAGACTCTCGACGGCATTGAGGAACTTCAGGAAGCCCGCCGGGGTGATGGCGGACGTGGTGTGGTCGAACGTCTTCAAACCCTTGATCTGCCCGGCGTAGCCGAGGATCTCGTCCGTCACGGGGTAGCTGCCGAGGCTCAGGGACTTGAGTTGCGTCAGTTTCGGCAGGACTGCGAACGCTGCGGCGGGCACGTCGGTCGCGTACATCTGGAGGTAGCGGAGCTTCGGCAGCGCGGCGAGGGCAGCCAGCCCGTCGGCGGAGACGTTCCCCTTGTACACCATCACCCGCTCGACCTCCGGCAGCTGGGCAATCAGCCGCAGGTTCTCGTCGGTGGCGTTGTTCGCCTCGCCTCCGTTTTCGCCGGTGCCGAGGTTGATCGCCGGGCCGCCGTCCTTTGTTTCGATCGTCAGACTCTGCAGGCTGACCTTATTGGCCTTGAGTTTCGCCAGCACGGCCTCGCGTTCAGGCGAACCAGCCGGCTCGTCCGCCTGGGTGGACGTCGTCGCGGTAAGAATGAAGAGAGCGACTAATCTCGTTGTCATTCGGTGAACGTTAATGTGATTAAACCTCCGTTTAATGAAAGTATTATTGAGTCCTGACAACTCGGAACCCTGCGCTGCAATTCCGGCTGTCCGGCTCGGTCTTGTTTCGCTCAGCAGAACGGGCTCCGAGCGGCCTGAAGTTCCAGGTACCTCCACGAATGACACGCTGCGTACCTGAATCTGGGCCGGTCGGATCGTTTGCGGGGGACGCGGCATAGAAATTCTCCCCGTACCAATCTGAGCACCACTGAAATGCGTTTCCGTGCATGTCGTGCAGCCCGAACGCATTGGGCTTCGACTTTCCCACCGGCGACGTGAACGCATAGTTGTCGCTGTGATAGATCATGTATTTCCAGTCCGGGATTCTCGCCTTGGCCGTCGCGTCGACCAAGTTGCTGACCTTGCCCAGCGTCTGTGGTTCATCGCCACTCGGATACCGCGTGGTCGTCCCGGCACGGCAGGCGTATTCCCACTCCGCCTCCGTGGGCAATCGGTAGGTCTGGACTTCCTTCTCGCTGAGCCACTTGCAGAAGGCCATCGCATCGTTCCAGGTAACATTCACCACAGGGTGCTCGTCGGTCTGCTCGAATCCGGCGTTTTGCCAGGAATACTTCTCGTCGTTGCTGAACTGCTTCTTGTCAGGATCCCAGCCCCATGCCAACAGCTTCTTATCCTTATCCTTGTCCGTCTTGTACGATGTGGCGGTGACGAACTGCCGGAACTGACCCCGCGTAACCGGGTACATGCCCAATAAGAACGGCTTTGTGATCCACACGTCGTGCTGCGGATGCTCGTTTTTGAAAAAGTTGGCTTCCAGTCCCCCCATCCCGTCCGCCGGAAAATTCTCGCGGTAGGTCTTGTTGAAGTAGGCCGCCGTGTCCTCCGCCGATTCGCCGCTGCCCATCTTGAACTTGCCGGCTGGGATGCGCACAAGTTCCATCTTCACCCCGCCACCCAAGTCTGCGGCAAGCTTTTTCGGCGGGTCTTGCGGCTCAACGGAAACGCTTTTCTCTGCCTTGAGGGCATCGAGTCGTTCCAGTGGGCTTTCGACCCTCAATCCATGTGGCTTTTCAATCTCGATGATCCAGGTGTCCTTCGCCAGCATTTTCCGGAAGACCGGGTGCAGGCCTTCAAAATCGTCGCACATGATGACGATCTTGCCCGCCAATTCTTTTTGAGCCTGGTTCATTGGGATAATCCGCCCTTCGCCGGTCGACACAATGCTGCCTTTGAGCGGACGGTCGGTTTTCTCCACAACTCCGCTCGTCATAACTCTGTCGGACGACTGCTTGAGAGTCTTGCCCTGACCATCGGTGACGATCGTTTCGGTGTTCACGATCTCGTCGAATAACAGAATGAAATTGAACGTGCCTTTCTCCTGATTCACTTTCGTGATCCTGGCGAAGACGGGGGCTTTGCCGGGAAGCGGTGGAAGTTTGCCAGCATCCTTTGGCTCTTCAACGAGTGCCGAAACATTGGAATTCTGCTTTGGAACTGCCTGCTTCGGGGATGCGGGTATCTTTTGCGTCGCACGCTTCCGCCACTTCTCCACCGCATCCGTGCGTTTCTTCTCACTGAAGAATCCCAGATCCAAGTCGTATCGGCTCGGCCGAGTGTCCGCACTCCGGTTAGTGAATCCATAATCAATTGGGTCGTCGCCTGCGATTCGGATCATGACCAGTAGTACCAGATCACGCCACTCCTGGGGTAGGCGACCATCGAATCCTCCGGGAGCTCTCCGAAACAACTCGTCGGGTACCTTATCTTCGTTTTTCAGCAACTTGGCGAGGGTCTCCAGCTCCTTCGTGCTGCCGAAATTGAGGAGTACGGAGAGAGCATCGAAGCGCTCCGCTGGTTTCGTATCAGGGGCCACTGCCAAGGCTGCGATATCCAGAGCCACCTCTTTCAAATCGTAGAATCGCGCGATCGTGGTGAAATCTTCCTTGCCGTGTAACCACCTGAGCATCCACGACTTGAGCAATTGCCGCAGTAACATTCGGCGGGGCTTCGCTTCATCGGTCACGATCTCGATACAGCCCTTGATAGTGACAACCCCGTTTTCCACGCTGTAGGGTTTTGGCATACGCGGGTCGCTGCCAGCGAGCAGCAGCAGGCCCAATTCGCCCACCGTGGGTGGGCGTTGTTCGATATCGCTTCGATTCGAGAGTTTGCAACGAAGGGCCAGATCCTCCAAGAGGGCGTAATACTTATTCAGGGCTCGCTCGGGTTTCTTTTCCAATGACACAAGAATGCCCATCTGATCCGCTGCCACGATTTCCTTGTAGAGTTGCTCGGTGACTTCAGCGTCGGCTTTGTATGCCGCCATACGCTCGCGGGACGACTTGGTCGGCGCGAGGACGTTTTCGCCCGGTGTTGGAATGACGGCTCGGGGTGCGGGCCACTTGCGATCTGCGACGATTGGGGCCAGGGCCACCCGAAAGCCGATGTACGATTTCTGACCGTAAGCATGATTGCGGCGCTGGGCGATGCTCATATATCTCTGTTCGTCGTACCAGGAGTCGCCTTTGAATACTTTCGATCTCATGGTTTGCTGTATCCGCAAATAACTCTCTTCGTCTCTTGTATTTGGCGAAGCGTAAATGCCATTCCGGCTGATGGTTCCCGGTACCGGCCCCAGTGGATCGACTTGGTCTTTCTTCGGATAATTGTCTTCGTACCAATCCAAACACCACTCGCTGACATTGCCGGACATATCACACACACCGAACGGGCTATCCCCTTTCAGGCTGAACGAGCCGACTGGCAACGTCCGAAGTTCGAGGAACTCGGGCTTGAACAGGTTGAAACAAAGCCCTTCGGGCGCGGGCCGGGAACATTCTTCTTTCCACTCGTTCCCCCACGGGTACTTGGTCCCTTTGGATCCCCGGGCGGCGTATTCCCACTCCGCCTCGGTTGGCAGGCGATACTCCCAACCTTCGGGCTTCTTCTTGTCTATCTTGTTCAGCCAGTCCATGAACTTCTGCGCGTCCACGCTGGTGACACAAACGACCGGGTGATCATCGCCTTGCTTGAACTGAGGGTCACGCCATGTGCCCGCAGTGATCGCCCCTTCGATGACCGTGGTCCGAACGGCATTGAAACCGTCCTCGGCATTCGTCTCGTACTTGGTGGCCTCGACGAATTTGCGGAACTG